>NZ_JAMXXL010000001.1:0-198162 GCF_024129685.1 Acinetobacter lwoffii
CCAAATGACACATACCATTTTCCGACATGCTTTGAGATTGTGACGTTCTTAATCTCACCCACAATATTTTGTGATTTTCTGAATTTCACAACGCCAATGTCATTAGGTAACTTAACTTGGTTGCCTTTAACCCAACAATATCTGCCAAATTGAACAATACGAATGGAATCATAACCATCAGATTTCTTTTTGAATCGTGGCATAAGTGGTCTAAGTTGAACTTCACCACCATCGGATAATTTAAAAAATTGTGGCTTCTTAGCTCTAAATGGTTTTTGCTTTAACTTAGCTTGTTCCTTTTTGTTAAAAAACTTCCCCCAAGCATCACCAAGATCACGAACTTTTTGTTGGAGTGAAACGCCATTTGAGCTGTTTTCTAGAAAAGCACATTCAGGTTTTTTGCGTAATTCAGGAATTTTATTGACTAAATTAACTTTGTTGATTCGCTCATTATTAGCAAGCATCTCGAACGAAACAGCTAAAATTTGATTCCAAACAAAACGTGCAGAGCCAAGCAACTTGTTTAAAACAAGCTCCTGTTCCGCATTAGGCTCAAGCCTAAATTTGTACGCTTTGTTGATCTTCATTTCGCCTTAAATCTATTTAGATACAGAGACTTAATGCAAATTATTCTATCATATTGCACTAAAAAAAGTCGTGAAATTCACCTCCACCCTAATGTTGGGTGGAGTCCTCTTTCATACTAAAGATAGCAGGAGTTTTGTCTCAGTGGGAATGTTTTAGTTTGAAATTTACCTTTTAAGATTGCTCGATATGTACATCTTCAAGCACCAGTGCCTGATGATCATTGGTGACCATCGGTAAATGCACGGTAAAGGTCGTACCCCGACCCTCTTTGGAATCTACAGCAATTTGACCATGGTTCAGGTCAATAAAGCGCTTGCAGAGCACCAGACCCAAACCTGCCCCTTTCTCTTCAGCTGTGCCTCTGACACTCACACCCAAAGTCGGTTTAAACAGATTCTGCATCTGCTCTTCAGTCATGCCCAAGCCAGTATCCTGAATCGTAATCTTGACCTGCTCGCCTTCCATTTCTGCAGCTAAAATCACTTTACCGCCTTGATTCACCGGGGTGAATTTAAGCGCATTCGACACCAGGTTCTGCAAGACAGAGGTAATCATGTTGATATCCGCATGTACCTTGATGTCTTCAGGAATATTATCAACCAGTTCAATTTTTTTATTTAAGGCCAGACTTTTCAGCACACTGCACACAATATTACTGGATTGTTTCAATTCATAATTAATCGGATGATAAATAAAGCGTCCACCCTCTGCCATCGCCCAAGTCAGCAGGCTTTCCAGCAGGTTATAGGTCGATTGTGCATTATCATATAAATAATCCGCGATGCTCTGGATACTGGATTCGTCCAGAGTGTCACGCTCCTGCGCTAGCACTTCGGAAAAGCCCAGTAAACCATGAAATGGTGCACGCAAGTCATGCGCAATAATCTGGAAAAATTTGGTTTTACTGAAGTTGAGTGCGCATTGCTGTTCATATAATTCTTTCAGTTCAGTATGTTCTTGATTGAGCTGAATTCGAATCACTAAACTTTCAGCAAATTGTTTAATAGTGACAATATCATCCTGATCAAACCCTTCAGTCTGATCATCAAAGAAAATGACCTGTCCAAAAGACACACCGCTACTTGATTTTAAATTAAAGGCGACTAATCTCTGATGCGCTACACCGAGATCTTTTACATAATTTGACAGTTCTGAATAAGCAGGATGCGTCTGGTCGATAACATCTGCGTGTTGCAGATACGTAGGCAGATTCACTTCCTGCGGAGCGTGCAAGGCCCGAAAACCGCGCGGACAGCTGTACCAGATATATGGTTCCGTATGGAAGCCGATAATACTGGTTTTAACGTTTAAAACTTTACGGGCGATCTTACAAAAGGTGTCTAATAGGTTGTTAGAGGTATAGACACCTAAAATGAGAGATATACGGCACGAGCTTAATTGCTCCGTATTCTGACCGACCTCTAGCAGTTTTAGTTCCATGTCTGCCTCTCTGAATGTTTATGGAATAAAGAAAACACAGCCGACCAAATTCATACAATCAATAACAAAGATTCTATATTTACTCAACGATGAAAACCCACCTCTAGGTTAAAGGATTTGTTAACCTGTTTCTATCCAGATACATTCTTAACTGCAAGGTACTGATATTTAATTGATTAAGAATAACTTGAAAATTTACCATTCTAAAAAAACCTACATAAATATTTGAAATTAATATATCTCACCTAAAATAAGTATCTTTATTTGTATTTACTGTAACACAGTACTGAATAAAAAATACCCACCATCGCTTTTTACTCTATTTAGAGTAAAAGCTAATGATTTTTCAACTATATAGTTTGACCTTATGATTAAAAATAGATTTTATATCAGGCTTCATCTACCTAATAATGCTCAGAATTAATTTTTAATTTTTTAAAATATCTTAACAATTCCAATGTAAGAAATATTTAAATATCAGCATTTCAACTAAAAACAGACCCAAAAAACCATTGAGAATTGTAAAGAACTTACATTCATTAACAAATTAATTGCAGAAATTTTGTATTTTTTATCACCCATACAATTTTAGAAGCCGGAATAGTAATATTAAGATAGATCACTTATAGACTATGCATATCCAAGTCAAGCCAACCGGATTAAAACAACTATAAAAAAAAGCGGCCTAAAAAGACCGCTTTTTTACATGGCTGCTTAATTATCAGAAATCAACGCCACTTGCTGTACATAGTTAAACAGCTTTAATTTAGAAGCATTCACCTCGTCTTCAGGCGCTTGATTCTTTAAATCACGGTGTACCCGAAGATAATGCTGACGTAAGGTATGACGCTCTGTCGCATTATAGGTTTTGGTAAATTCATTGATGGCCGGATCTCCATCTTTGACAATTCGATCCACCCAACGCTGTAATTGAGCTGTCTTTTTAAGACCTTGTTTCGGTGTTAAATAAGACAAAATCACCGTTTCATTTTCATTGCGTAATAATTTACCAATCCGTGAAAATTGACGACGACGTGCTTCATGTGAACTAATTGCCTGCACATCAAGCAAGGCATCAATCAAACGCTCATCTACGGGTAGATTTTTAATTTGTTTAGCGCTCAGCTCTGCAAGCTGCGCACCTAAAGCAGCCATACGCTGGACTGCTTTTTTCTGTTCGGTCTTACTTGCGCGTCCCTCTAAAGAATCAAAATCTTCTTCAGTTAAACTGTTCGGTCGACGTGCCACGATTAATCTGCCTCATAAAATTTTGCTGCAAATAGTGCCTGAATTTCAGATAAGGCTTTGTCCTCGTCTGCTCCTTCAATCACTAAGCGTAAAGTTGTTCCTTTGCCTGCACCAAGCATGAGCAATGACATGATATTTTTGGCATCTACCAATTTGTCAGCCTTGCCAATCTGGATACTGGAACGAAATTTGGTGGTAACTTCTATCAGTTTACCAGATGCGCGTGCATGTAAACCCAGTTTATTAATTACGTCAACTGTCGTATCAATCATGACCAGTGCTTCATTTCTCGATGGAGGACTTGAATAGACCATTTTGCCTCAAGGGCTTTTTTTAGTCTATCCACAATATAAACAGAACGATGCTGACCACCGGTACAGCCAATCGACACGGTCATATAATGACGATGCCCTTCAGCAAAGGTCGGCAACCACTTGTCCAGAAAATGATACAGATCATTGAACATATCCTCGACCTGATCGCTCTTTTGTAAAAACGCCTGCACCGGCTGATCTAGTCCTGAAAATTTGCGCAGTTCCAGTTCCCAATGCGGATTCGGCAAATGCCGGACATCAAAGACATAATCGGCATCCAGTGGAATGCCATGCTTATAACCAAAGGATTGCAGAATCAGGATCAGGTTATCGGCCTGTCCAAGCTTGGACAACAAAGTATGTTTCAGATCATGCACGCTTTTATCGGTGGTATCGATATGCACCGTAGAACGCAACTGAATCGGCATCAACAGGATTTTTTCTTCCTGTATACACTGATTCAGGCTTTTAAAGCGTGATGCTAGAGGATGCGGCCGACGCGAAGCACTAAAGCGGGCAATCAGCTCCTGATCCTGCGTGGTCAGATAAATAATATCGACCGAACCATGCTGTTGCAGTTGCTCAAATACATGATCAAATTCTTGTAAATCTGCCCGGGTACTGCGCACATCGACGCCCAGTGCCAGCTGTTCCAGATTATTTTCACTGTCCAGTTTTGCCACGATTTCGGGAAGCAATGCCAAAGGCAGATTATCAATACAGTAATAACCCAGATCTTCAAGCACCTGTAATGCAGATGATTTACCCGAACCAGATTGTCCTGTGACAATTAAAATGCGCTTCATGCATGCTACCCTTTCATCTTAGCCGGCAGTGTATTTAACCTGCAGGTTATCGATCAGACGTGTATTCCCCAGCTTTGCTGCTATAAATAACACAAGATCTTGATTAAACGTATGAATTTTTTGTAATTCTGGAGTGCGGACTTCAACATAATCCACCACAAACCCGGCATCGGTTAAAGTCTGGCGAATCTCCGCCAATACCGTATCCAGCTCCACGCCTGCATGTAATTGCTGTTCAGCTTTTTGCAAGCTTTGATAAATGACCGGTGCGATTGCACGATGCTCTTCGCTTAAATAACCATTGCGCGAACTTAAAGCCAGGCCATCTTCTGCACGGGCAATCGGCACACCAATCACTTCCAGTGGAATATTCAGGTCTTGTACAAACTGACGAATCACCGCCAATTGCTGATAATCTTTCTGGCCAAAGAAGGCGTAATTCGGCTGTACGATATTAAACAATTTAGTGACTACCACCGCCACGCCATCAAAATGGCCAGGACGCTGCAAACCGCATAAATCATTGGTAATATCAGAAACACTAATATTGGTCAGACGCGGTTTTTTACCATACATTTGCTCAACCGTCGGCGCAAACACGATGTCACAACCAACTTCTGCCAAAAGCTGCTGGTCCTGCTCAAGCGTGCGCGGATAGCTGTCAAAATCTTCATTGGGTCCAAACTGGATTGGATTGACAAAAATACTGACCACCACTACATCACACAACTTACGCGCTTCACGCACCAGATTTAAATGTCCCTGATGCAGATTGCCCATAGTCGGTACAAAACCGATAATCTTGCGATTGGTACGCGCCGGATTTAATGATGCCGCTAAGCCCTGAATGGTGGTTTCTGTTTTCATCTTACAATTCAACCTGAAAAGTTTGTTCTGGTGCCGGGAAAGATCCATCTAAAACTGCAGCATGATACGCTTTAAAAGCATCCAGAATGGCTGTCGCACCCGATTGTTCTTGCATAAAATTACGTACAAATTTTGCAGTGTGGCCAAAGGTCAAACCGAGCATATCCTGAACCACCAGCACCTGGCCGTCTGTGGCTGCGCCCGCGCCAATGCCAATGACCGGAATCTGCGGAAACAGTTCTGTGATTTCCTGGCCAAGCTGTGCCGGTACGCACTCAAGTAGCAATAGTGCAGCTCCCGCCTCTACCACTGCCTTACAGTCCGCAATCAGCTGATCGGCCGCTTCACGAGTACGGGCTTGCAGCTTATAACCGCCAAAGACATGTACCGACTGCGGAGTAAGACCCAAATGCACACACACCGGAATACCGTTACGGGTCAGCACTTGCACGGTATCTGCCAGCCATGCACCACCTTCCATTTTCACCATTTGCGCGCCGGCCTGCATCACGGTTTTCGAGCTTTGTAAGGCATCAGTCAAGGTGGCATAGCTCATAAATGGCAAGTCAGTCATGATAAAGGCATGCTGGTTACCACGGCGTACCGCAGCAGTATGATAAGCCATATCTGCAACCGTGACCGGCAAAGTCGAATCACGCCCCTGAATTGACATTCCCAGAGAATCGCCAATTAAAATGCTGTCCACTTCGGCAATTTCCATGGCTTTGGCCATACTGGCATCATAGCAAGTCAGACATGAAAATTTGCGTCCATCTGCTTTAAAGCGTCTTAAATCACTCAGACTGACCATGAAAATGTTCCTCTATGCTTGAAAGTTCTGTCGAAACTACCATCACTTAAAAATTAAATATTTGCCCAGTTGCTGTCATCGAGTACCGCGAGGGTCGATTGTTTGACGATGTCCAGGTCTTTTAATCTATGTCCATGAACCTGCATTTCAGGATCAATATCCAGAAGTGGAATCAGGACAAAATCACGCTCTAATACTCCAACATGCGGCACAGTTAAGCGTTCATTTTGAATCTGCTCATTGCCGTAGATTAGTAAGTCTAGATCCAGTGTACGTTCGCCCCAATGCCGCAAACGTACCCGACCTGCGTCCTGCTCAAAGGCTTGCAAACGATCCAGCAAGCTTAAAGCAGCCAGATCGGTATTTAACTGCACCACTGCATTCAGATAGTTCGGCTGATCCTGTGGCCCCATCGGTGGACTTTGATACAGATGCGAAGTTTTCACCTGCCCCAAGGTCGCCAGTTTCTGTACAGCTTCTGCCAGAATCTGGCGTGAATCGCCCAGGTTACTGCCCAGGCCAATATATGTCACGATCATTGTGTTGGTCCAAATACCACTTGGCTCAGATCACGTTTTACCCGCTGACGTTTCATAATCGGATGATCTGCGCCAATTTCACCGCTGGCACTGGCTGCCACATGCGACAGAGGTTTCGCCTTGTCTTCAAACTTGGCTTTACGCACCCGACGATTGCGTGGTTCAGGTTCATTCACTAACGGCTCAATCTCGGCAAGATCTTGCTGTTGGGTCAGTTTCTGGTCCAGATGTTCTTCTTGACTCGCCTTGCGACGGCTCTTGGCACGCTGACGGTTATACTGGCTAATGGCCCGTTCTTTCTCGTCACCGCTCATTTGCTGGTAAGCATCCCACCAGCTGCCCATGCCTTGGGCAGTTGCATCGCCTGATTTTTCACGCAGCAGCAAAAAGTCAAAGCCGGCACGGAAACGCGCATGACTGGACAAGGCCTCAATTTGCTGTGGTTTTGGATTCAGCAAACGGGTCTGCATTTCCCAAACTTCACGAATAAAAGTTTCCGCAAAGCGTGGAATAATAGTGCGGGTTGCCTGACGTTTTAATACGTCGAGACCGGCTTGGGCACGGGCTTCGGCCGCTACCACACCTTTATTCAGATAGAATTCACAACGCTCCAGGAATGGCTGCCACAACAATACCGCATAGAAAAATGCCGGATTGATGGTCTTGCCGATCGAAATACGCTGATCGGTATTTTTCGCAGCGCGTTCCATAAATGGCGTAATTTCAGGCTTGATATCTGCAAATAACTGCTGCCAGATGCCGAAATCAATCAGCATTGGCAAGACACGGTTCAGGTGTCCCATGGTGAACAGTTTCTGTGATTCATCATAAAGTCGATGCGGAGAAACATCACGCAGCAACTGGGTCATTTCCGGCGTAAAGACATCCAGAATCGCTTCATCAATATTAAAATTCAGTTTGGCGGCAAAACGTAAGGTTCGCAGCATCCGCACCGGATCTTCTTCAAATCTTAAAGTCGGATCACCGAGTAAGCGTAAGGTTTTGCTGTGGATATCATCCACTGCATTGCAGAAATCCAGCACAATGCTTTTACGCGGCTGGTAGTACATTGCATTGATGGAGAAATCACGGCGGGCAAAATCCTGCTCGATGCTGCCCCAGTTGTTATCACGCAGAATCATCCCCGCGGCCGAGGTCACTGCTTTTTTTGGTGGTGCACGGAAGGTTGCCACTTCAACCAGTTCCCGCCCTGAATAGACATGCGCCAGTTCGAAACGTCGTCCGATAATTCGACAACGCCGTCCGAAAACTTCCTTGACCTGAGCCGGGGTTGCATTGGTGACTGCATCGAAATCTTTAGGATTCAAACCTAACATCAGATCTCGAACACCACCACCCACGATATAAGCTTCATAGCCTGCCTTGTTTAAGGCATCAATCACATCGAGAATATAAGAAGGTAATTGAGCGGTTGATAAACCACATTTTGACGCGCGCAAAGTTTGCAAAAGACGCTGTCTCCTACGTCTGAACGTAAAATTCTAAGATGACGCTAATCATATCGCTTACACGCCTAAAGGGCAATTTGATTATGTCAATCCTGCGAGTCAAATCAATCAGCTAGTCATGATCCATGCTGTCGCCTTACAAGGCCAATTTGGCCTTGTTTTTGGCAAACAATGCCGGTCCAATGCCTTTGACCAGCTGGATCTCTTCAATGCTTTTGAATTTTCCGTTTTTTTGCCGATGTTCAATAATGGCTTCAGCCTTTTTTTGACCAATACCATTTAGCTGCTGTAATTGCTCCACAGTTGCATTATTTAAACTGATTTTATCAGCAGCAGAAGATGCCGATAATGCAGGCTTCGCCAGATAGTGATTGCTTTCTGATGAAGCCGTGGAGGCAGCTTTTTTCTTCAGGTGAGCGTCATGTTGCTGTTGCTGGGTCTTCCATTCCATATAATCGGTCGCAGTTGCATGCGCAGTCCCGATAGAAATAAAGCCCAGCCAGCAACTCAGAAGGAGATTAATCCACGTCGGATCGATTCGATAAGGTATTTTTTTCATGTGCTGCTCTTTGTTTTAATTCTAATTTAGCCTGTTCCCAGAGCTGATCAAGTTCAGTCAGTGACAGCTTTTCCAAGTCTAATTGTTGTAATTGTGCCTGATCTTCCATCAAGGCAAAGCGGGTCCGGAATTTATGGATCGTCCCCAATAATGCCATCTCGCTGGAAATGCCAAGTTTACGGCCAACATTCACCAGAGAAAATAAGCAGTCGCCAAATTCTTCCTGTATTTCATCGGAATCTTCTCCAGCTACCCCTTCTTTTAATTCAGCCAGCTCTTCTTCCAGCTTGGCATAAGCACCCGCCATATCAGGAAAATCAAAACCGATTTTGGCGACATTTTTTTGAATTTCATCGGCCTGTACCAAAGCCGGTGCATATTTAATATCATCCAGACGTGAACGCGGCTTGCCCTGCTTTTCTTGCTGTTTGATTTCTTTCCATAGCTCAGACACATCTTCTGGGCTGAGCTGCGCAAACTGTTCCGCCTGAAATACATGTGGATGACGACGAACCAGTTTATCGGTAATGGCCTGTACGACATCCTGAAAATCGAAAGCCCCCTGCTCGCTATACATTTGCGACTGGAACACCACCTGTAACAGCAAATCACCCAGCTCATCGCGGACATCGTCGACTTTTCCAGAGCGGACTGCTGCTTCGACTTCGTAAGCTTCCTCAATGGCATATTTAGTCAGAGATTCAGGGGTCTGTTGCTGATCCCATGGACATTTTTCACGTAATTCGCGAATGACCTTGAGTAGTTGTTCCATATTCAAAAACCTCTTTTTTACCAAATAGTCGCGTCAATCTGCCAGTTTCTTGTTATGCTCAAAAAAAAGACAATAAGGAGATCAGGCACATGCACAGTATATTGATTAGTGGTGCAGCACAAGGAATTGGTGCCGCGACAGCCACCCTATTTTACCAGCACGGCTACAAGGTGGGCATTTATGATGTTCAGGTGGAACAGGCAGAACAACTGGCCCAGCAACTGGGCGAACATGCCAAAGCCGGTTTTCTCGATGTAGCTGACTATGCTTCTTGGGAAACAGCTTTAGCCGAATTTTCAGCTTGGGCAGGTGAAATCAATATTCTGGTCAATAATGCCGGGATCCTATATTCAGGGCCTTTTGAAGATACTACTATTGATGCACATCACCGGACTCTGGATATTAATGTCAAAGGGGTCATGAACGGCTGTCATGCCGCTTTCCCTTATTTAAAAGAATCTTCATTTGCCCGCATCATTAATCTATCTTCCGCTTCGGCGATTTATGGCCAGGCCGATTTAAGCAGTTATTCCACCAGCAAGTTTGCAGTGCGTGGCCTGACTGAAAGTCTGGATATTGAGTGGCAACCCTATGGGATTCGAGTCTTGGATGTCATGCCGCTTTTCGTCAGTACGGCCATGGTCAAAGATATGCAGGCAGAAAGCATCAAAAAGATGGGCGTACATTTAAAAGCAGAAGATGTTGCACAAGATATTCTGAAACTGGCAGAACTCAAAGATTCTATCTGGCAAGCAACGCATCATCTGGTTGGTTTCAAAAGCCAGTTTTTATTTCATTTATCGCGAATGAGTCCGCAATTTGTGAATCGGCTGAGTAACCTGCTCATCGCCAGAAAATAAAATCTGAGATTGATTCTGGCCTAGACAATGTGATGAAGCTGAATCACCGGAAATCTCAGCCCGTTGCAAGAGTGCTCACTCTGCCAGGCCACGGTGAGCATGCAGCCAGTAAGCGTATAATTTTGATAGGCATAGACGCCAATCTCTGGGTGTTCGCAGCGCCCGCCATTTTGCTCAGGATGAAGATTAGTATTCAGTTCATTCAGGTTGATCCGGATTCCCAAGCCTGATGCCTTTAACACGGCCTCTTTGGTCGTCCAGACTTTAAACCAGTATTCAGGGTCATAAGCCAGCGCTTGCCAATTTTTGAGTTCTTCAGGATGGAAGGCGTGCTGCGCCAAAGCTTCAAAACGGACTTTACGGCTCAGTTCTTCAATATCGATTCCCAAGTTTTGGACATTCCTGCTCGTGGCCAGGGCGTAGAAATTTTGACTATGACTATGATTAAAACTGAAATCCGGATAGTCATTTAAATAAGGCTTGCCATATTCAGTGGCGGTGAAATCCAGAGATTGGATCGGATGATTGAATTGATCTGACAGCAACTGGTTACGTCGCGCATAAATTGCCAGTTTTCGATTTTTGATTTGCTCTACCCGTGATTCAGGCGGTTTAATCGAAAAGAACTGATCTATTTTTTGTAGATAAATTTGAATATTTCGCGACAATGCAAAGCTCATAGAAACAGATGGACTTTTTCATTTTACGTCGCCAGATAAAAAAAGAAAGCCTGTTCGAAAACAGGCTAGACTCATATTGCTTAGATTGAATCAGAAATATCAACTGGTTTTGCTGCTGCAGATTCTGGCGCCTTAAAGTTCAAGCCCGCTTTTTTCATCAATTGCGGATACTCCACCAATGCCATTGTTGCGTTTTTTGCAATTCCAGTCACATCACCTAATAGACCTTTGGCATCCATAAAAGACATACCGCTATCGCTGACACTACGCGGATTACTGAGCATTTGCATAGACACCTGCTTACTATTAAGCACGAGTTCGCGTGCAGACAAACCCGCAATCGCAAAGTTAGTAAGTGAGTTAACTAGAAGCTGTTTCTGGCTTACACTTAATGCATTAATACGTTCCAGTGTCGCCGCTTCATCCTTTTTTGATGCATCCAGAACATCATTGGTCAATTTGGTAATCTCTTTCTGGATTGCCTCTTTTTCCTTTACGTCTGAGGTAGTTTTCAAGCTGTTTAATTTGGTTTTCAGCTCTTCACTGTCTTTACGTTCAGCAAACAGGGTTGCCAGTGTCGTTCGGCTTTGAATAAACATGGCATTGGTGGCTTGTGCCTGCTTAAGAAAACCCGCCAAATCCAGATTTTGTGAAGATGTGCCTGTTGTCGTTGCAACTGCTTTTGATTCCAGACTACTCAATGTTCCAAGACCGGCATGGCTTTGCGATGCCAATACAGCACTTCCCAAGATCAAGATGCTTGCGATTTTTTTCATAGTATTTCCCCTTATAATTCCTTACTGAACTGCATCGGCCTTTTGCACGATCTGATTTAAAATTTTTGGTAATGCCTTGAACATCTGAATGTTGTACATTTCATGACGATGGGTGATATCAATCCCTTTTAAACTAACTTCTTGCTGTAAACCGACAGCCCCAACACGTTCCTGTTTTGCATTAAAACGCCGCGCGCCACCTGCCAACACCAAAGTGGCATCGCAACTGGATTTGTCTGCATTGCATTTAATAGAGTCTTCTTGAACCTGAATTTTGAATGCTGGCTGTAAGCACTCGTCTTTAGGCACATACAGTTTCAAATCTAGCTGTTTTTTAAAGCCGGCATTTTCAGTCATTTTTATAATTGATGTTTCCAAACTGGTCTGACCTTTAAAACCTGAGCCTGTGGCATAAAATGGACGTTTGGACTGACTGGTAAATGCGTGATAAATCAGCGGACCAAATCCATAAAATGGAATCTCTCCGACTTGATCAGTATGCAAGCTTGGACAAAGTACACGAGCAAGTTTCGACTCACCCACAGCAGCATGGCTATCCACCAAGATGCTATCACCCGAACGTACCGGCAGGCGGTCATTTCCACTCACAGGAAAATCAAGCTGCGCTTTGACTTTAGTCCCTTGACGCTCAATGACTGTAGCTTCCCAAGTCGGGATTAACACTTGACGCTGAGCAACTTTTTCACGGTTATACACATGAATTTTCATGCCTGTGGTCAAACGCCCGCCTGCATCCTGAATCGTGATGGTCTCGCTACCACCACTCGCTACCTGCAAATCTGAACGGGTAAATTGAATCCCTTTTTGGAATTGCTGACCCAATTTCACCAAAGCATTTTTAAGTGCCACTTCTTTACGCGTATCCAGTGAAAAACCCATTCCTTGTGAAATGGCTTCACTGATTTCATCAGTCGCATGCGCCGAATAAATCACGCGCCCAGAACGGTCAATCATTTCAGCAAAGACTTCGCTATGTACCACTTGCTGCTCAGTCATTTTGCCGACTTGCTGCTGATAACCAATTACAGGAATCACATTAATACGAATAAAAAATTCAGGAAGTTCACGCTGATGCTGGGTTTCTTGATTAGTTAAACCCGTCTGCTCACTGATACTCTGTGCGAGCACGCTATAACGTTTGTTGACTGGTGTAAGGGTAAAGGATGCATTTTCTCCGATCGCATCAGAAAAAATCTGCTCAATCAGGTCTTTTGACTCACCTTGATAAGTCAAAACATCCACTACCAAAGCTTTAGGCTTGTTCAGTGCCTGACGGGTATTGGCTGAAATCTTGCTAAACTGGCTCGAATTACCACTCATCAATACAGGCAATGCCACAGCATAATCGCTATCAGCATGGACAACCCGGATTAAATCTCCTGAAGCCGAGCTCAGCTCATCATCTTTGGCAATCCCCTGATTAAAGCCTTTATCCAAAACCATATAAGACTTCCAGCGGTCAATCACCTTAGTCTGCACTTCAGAAACCTTAAATTTTTTCTGCAGATCCCGGGTCAATTGCTGGGTCAAGGACAGCAAGCTACTTTGAAATTTCTGCTGGACCGCCTGACGGGTTGTAGCCGCCTCGACATCAGTCGACAGCACCTGTATAGGTTGAGATAAAGTAGCGCTATCGGTATAAATCACTTCTCCAGATAGGACATTGGTCAACTTTAAACTTAAAGTGACTGGCAGAAAAATCTCGGCTGTAGACTCCTTTTGCACCACATATTCGCTGGCCCGCAAAACTTCTAGAGAAGCCACATAGCTTCGATGTTTATTCTGTTGGGAAATTGAAGTAACCACCTGATCTTGCAAGGCCTGTTTTAGCTGCTGCTCGAACGTCTGTACAACTTGAGTACGAATCGTCTCGCTAGATACAGCCTTGCTAAAGTCACAGGAAATCGATGATGCGTTTGCTTCTATATGTTCTGCCGATTGACGACAAGGCAGTTCCAGCCCGTAAATTCCCTTCGCCGGAAAAACCTGAATATTGGCCTGTGCAATAGCCGTTCCCATCAGCGCCATGGCAAGCATGGCTTTTTTCATGCTTATTTGCATTGAGTACCACCAATACATAAAGTAATAGTATTCCCTGCTTGCAGGCGTTCTGCATTCGACAGAATAGGATTTACCCGGCGCAATGCTTTGGCAAGTTCAGCACTTAAGGGCTTTTCACTCTTATAAGTCATGGTCATCTCGACCAATTTGCCATCCTGGGTACGGATATCGATATTTTCCGCACCATCCATTTCATCTAAGGCCACGTACAGGTCATCCCCTAACCGGCTAGATACGCTACCCGATACACTTTTCACAAAGAGGGTTATTTCCTTACCATACATGCTGCGGTTTTTCGAATAGGCCAAGATTTGCGGCCCAATTTCAGACAGCGTCATTTCACCCAATTTACGAGCAACATTGGTACGGCAAGTATCTGTCGTTGCAGCAGTTGATGATTCTGTACGGGTATCGCCGCCCATCAGTGTGCCATCATCGACTGAATAAATTTTATAGCTGAGTGCGCCATCACAAACAAACTGACCCGTTGCACCTGAACGACCACGGTCATAAATATAAGAGCTACCGACCATAAACCAGTCTGCTTTTTCCTGACGTGCAGCCACTGCAAGTTTTGCCAGCTCTGCATCACCCAGCAATTGTTGAATGGTCATACTCTTGCCTTTGAGATAACGACTACGAAACACATCCGAATCCATTAAGCGTAGATCATATTTAGATGCTGTACGGGCAATTGAGGTTAACGTTTGATTTTCACGCTCAGGTGTGGTCGACGGGGTTTGATATTCCACATATTTCACAAAATTTTGAATGTCGTTCTGACGTTCCGACTGGCTATAACGTGCTGATTCACTGGCGTTATAACTTGCTGAAGCAGAAGATTTACCTGAATTATTGTGACTTGATGAACGTGCAGCAACGCCCGCACCTGCACCATAGTAATTACCATAGGCATAGCCTGAAGCCGAAGCTGATTTGCCTTTTGATGAATATGATGAACTTTCACTGGCTTTTGCACTTTCTTTCGCGTCATAGCTGGCCTTTTCATCATAGGCATAGCTCTTGTCAGAAAAGTACGACGTAAACTCTTTCACCGGTTTTGAGTTATCTCGCGGTACACCAAAATATTCATCCATTACGATCATGATCGGACTGGTTCGGCTATTCTTTTTGGATAAACCCAGATCATTTAAGATCTGGCGAAACTCCTGATCATCCATTTCAATTGAAATAGAAGTAACCAGTTCATTGTTATTGTTGGTTTGACTACCACGATTAAATACGTAGCCATTGTCAACTTGTTTCACAATATCTGCCAGATGGAGTTCGGCATCCTGCATGGCTTGAGGGCCATTTATTTTTTTGATTAAAGCAATGACTGCATCAGTTTTTGCATTATTCAATGCCTGATTCCGTGTTCCTACTGGATCTTTTTTCATAATGGGGCTACTGCCCTCACCATTCACTTTGATCATTTCAGCGCACGCAAGGCTGGGCAAGCCCATCATACAGATTAAGGCCAATGCAGTTTTTTTCATGTTCCCCTCACATCACCGCAAATTTAGGCAGTAATTTCTTATGATCTTTCTCAGTCAGTTTTCATTTTTGCGACTGAATTAACAATTTCACACAAATATGATACATATCACATAAATATTAAATTGATACTTATACTAAATAACTATAATTAAAAGAATATTTTATTTTTATTAAATTCAAAATTAAGCCTGATTAAAAAAATATTTTTTATAGGTAATAAAAAAGCCCGCTTTACGCAGGCTTTTTATCCGAAAAATTTAAACTATAGAATTAGCGTTTAAATTTCTTCTCGGCTTTCTTGAACTTCTGTACATAACGACGTTTACGCGCAGCTGCACGCTCATCCACTTGAGACTTACGGCCTTCAAACGGGTTTTCAGAAGTTTTAAACTCGATTTTAATCGGTGTACCTTCAAGCTTGTACACTTTACGGAACACGTTTTCCAGGTAACGACGATAATCCGCAGGAGTTTTATCCACCTTGTTTCCGTGAATCACGATCGTTGGCGGATTTTGTCCACCCATGTGTGCATAACGCATTTTAATACGACGACCCTGAACCATCGGCGGTTGGTGGGCATCTGTCGCATCATTTAAAATCTGGGTGATTTTTGCTGGTGACACTTTCAAACGAGATGAATCATAAGCACGGTGAATCGATGGATAAAGATCACCCACACCCGTTCCATGCAATGCAGAAATCAAATGTACTTTGGCCCATGGAATAAAATCGAAGCGACGCTCTACATCGAGCTTACATTGCTTACGATCATATTCAGTCATGTTATCCCATTTGTTGACTGCAATGACCATGGCACGACCCGCTTCAAGCGCATAGCCAATCAAATGCAAATCTTGCTCAACAATACCATCACGCGCATCAACCACAACAACAATTACGTTGGCATCTTTCATTGCCTGTAAAGTTTTAACAATCGAGAATTTCTCAATCATTTCATCAACTTTACCTTTACGGCGCACCCCTGCAGTATCAATCAGGGTGTATTGACGGCCATCACGCTCGAATGGAATATAAATCGAGTCACGTGTTGTACCCGGCTGGTCAAATGCCACCACACGCTCTTCACCGAGCAAACGGTTCACCAGCGTTGACTTACCGACGTTCGGACGACCAATAATCGCTAAACGCAGACCCGTGTTTTTGTCATGCTCTTCCGGATTTTCATCTTCCGGTATATCAGCAAGTACATCTTCCAGCATCTGCTGAACACCACGACCATGGCTGGCTGCCACTTGTAGCGGCTCGCCCATACCCAGTTTGTAGAATTCAACCAGGGCAGCTTCAGCATGTACGCCATCAACTTTGTTGGCCACCAGAAAGACTTTTTTGCCTAAAGTACGCAATTCACGGGCAATCTGTTCATCAGAAGCCAGCAGTCCGGCACGCGCATCAACCACAAAAATAATGATGTCGGCTTCATGAATAGCAGTCTTGGACTGCTCTGCCATGTACGAGTCAATCCCACCTTCATTTTCGCCAATACCGCCAGTATCGACCACAATGAAAGATTTATTTTGATAAGTTGCATCGCCATATTTACGGTCGCGTGTCAGACCTGCAAAGTCTGCCACCAATGCGTCACGGCTCTTGGTAATCTGGTTGAACAGCGTTGATTTTCCGACGTTCGGACGACCAATGAGCGCAATTACGGGTTTCATAGAGTAACCTTTATTCAATATCAGGCGTCAAAGTGGCCTGAACATCAGAAAGTATAGGAAGATATAAGGGGGAAATACCCTAAATAAAAACACGGGGCATTGATTTTTCAATCACCCCGCGTTCACAAAAATACGGTTGTGGCTAGTTTAGCATAAGGCTCGTTAAAATTAACGGTTCTGCCAAATGCTTAATGCGCCCTTGCGTGTGGAAACATACAGCTGGTTGTCGATGACGCGTAAGCTACGTACTTCCCCAGAGGTTTTCGAACGACCAGTAATCTGTCCGGTACGCGGATCAATCAGGTGCAAGACACCATCCAGATCGCCGACTACAAGATCAGTACCCAGCATCACCGGATTACTTAACTTGCGATTCAGCAACTGGTCATTTTCCCAAAGCGGTTGACCCGAGGTAATTTCAAAGGCTTTGATTTTGCCATCGGTTTGCGCCACAAATACACCATTGCCCACAACTTCTGGACGCTGGATACTGCTGGCATCTTCACTCCAGACCACCTGTTGTGAAGCTAAATCCAGCACAGTCACCTGACCTTGATAACTGGTGGTCACCACAAACTGGCCTGCAACGACCGGTTCCCCGTCAATATCAACCAGACGCTGGATATCAGAACGCCCATCCGACACTGCGACACGACGCTGTAATTTTGGCACACCGCTTAAGGCATCCAGTGCATAGATATAAGCATTGGAAGATGCAATCAGTACATTACGAGCATCTAATGCAACAGGTGCAGCCATGCCACGCAGGCTGAATTGTACATTAGGTAAGTTATAAGTCCAAACTTGCGCACCCGTCGCAATTTCATGCGCATATACGGTGCCGTCATTGCTGACACTAATGACCCGCCCTGCATGAATCAGTGAAGGCGCCAGTAAAGCACCCGTCAATTGCGCAGTCCATTTCTGCTCGCCGGTTTGTTGATCTAGCGCAAACAGCTGACCTTTCTGGTTGCCGACGACAACAAGACCTTCGGCAGCTTCAACGCCAGAACTTAAATTGTCTTTGCTGACTTTCTTCTGCCACAGACGCTGTTTGCCTTTAAATGCAGACACTTCGCCTTTCGGGTCAATCGCAAAGACCACGCCATTGTCTGCATCCAGACGTAAACGCAACGGATCAGCAGCATCTGTTGACGCCACACTGGTGGAAAATACAGGGACCAGGGTTTTGGCTTGGGTCAGTTTTGGAAGTGGATTCGGTTTTACTTCTGGAACTTTAGTGGTTTTACCTGCACAGCCAGCCAGTGCAAGCGTTAAAACAGTCAAGGCACAGGTAATTTTGTATTTTCTATTCATGCAGCTTCTTCCGCTTGTGTTTCTATAATTGGGCGTTCGATTTCTGGATCATCGACTAACACGCCTACGCTTTCGAGCTTAATTTGTAAAATCTGACGTTCTTCTTTACGTTCAATCAAAGCATCCCATGCACTTTGATATACTTTTTTCGCATTTTCAATATCATTTTTGGCAACATAGATATCGCCACGTGCTTCATCGGCAGTTGCTTTAAATGCAGGTTCAGTCACTGCTTCTAAAGTTTTCAATGCAGCATCATATTTTTTCTGTGCCAGTTGCGCATAGGCCAGACGAAGTTTAACCACCTGAACCAGGCCTTTATCATCTACTTTCGAGTTTTCAACTTTCTGTAGTGCTTTCTCGGCCGCAGCATAATCTTCTTTGTCATAAGCCAGTTTCGCCATGACTAACTGGGTTTGAATCGCCTGAGCTGAGTCAGGCGCTTCCTTGACAATTTTGTCCGCAGTTTCAGACAGCTTGGCAAAACCATCACCTTTCGATGCCTGTGCATCATCCATCAACTGCTGAACCTTGGCAGTGTGCATTTGCGACTCTGCCAGGTTTTTCTTCTGCCAATATTCCCATCCAAAAAAGGCAATCAGCGCAATTAAAATCCCGGTAATCATCGAAGAACCATATTTCTTCGTAAAGGATTTTAAGCTTTCAAACTGTTCATCACCACTCATTGCGCTCATGAGATTACCCTTTTCCTAATGTTTTATCGATTATTTTGAAGAAATTTTAGTACTAAAAAATGCAACGAAGTCCGTAAATGGTACATTCGATTGCTCTGCGGTTGCCAGCTCTTTCACAGTAAACGCCTGAGCTTCCAGTTCACGTTCACCCAAAATCGCCGCATACAAAGCACCGGCTTGATCAGCCTTTTTCATTTGCGATTTCATTGAACCCTGTGAGCCTACTTTCAGACGAACCTGACTGCCTGCTGCTTCAAGCTGATCACGGATCTGCTCCGCAATGACCAAAGCTTTACCTTGAGAAGCCGGTTCAGCCACCAGGAATACTTCACAATCACGTGCCCGGGTATTGTCTTCAACCTGTTCAAGCAGAAGCAATAAACGCTCGATCCCCATAGCAAAACCGACCGCAGGGACAGACTGATCTGCCTTTCCTTTAAGTTGACCCACTAGACCGTCATAACGGCCACCGGCACAAACTGTACCTTGTGAACCCAAGTGAGTTGTGGTCCATTCAAAAACAGTTTTGTTGTAGTAATCCAGACCACGTACCAGTTTTTGATTGATCACGAAGCTTACGCCTGCATCAGTCAAATACTGCTGTAACTGGGCAAAATGCGCCAGCGTTTCTTCACCCATAAAATCATGAAGTTTCGGTGCATTTTCCAAGATGCTTTGTGTTTTGGCATCTTTAGAATCCAGAATACGCAATGGATTCGTGGTCAGACGGCGCTGAGAATCTTCATCCAGATCCGCTTTATGCGACTCCAGGAATTCAACCAGTGCCGCACGATATGCTGCACGCTCATCCGACTCACCGAGTGTATTTAACTCAAGCTGAACCTTGTCTGCTACACCCATACGTTTCCACAGACGCGCCGTCATCAAAATCAGTTCTGCGTCCATGTCCGGAGTCGCAACACCAAAAGTTTCCACACCAAACTGGTGGAACTGACGGTAGCGGCCTTTTTGCGGTTTTTCATAACGGAACATTGGGCCGATATACCAGACGCGAGGCGTCGCACCGCGCAGCAGGTTATGCTCCAGCATGGCACGTACGCAACCCGCCGTCCCTTCAGGACGTAACGTCAACGACTCAGGCGGATTACCCTTGTCGAGGAAGGTATACATTTCTTTTTCAACGATATCGGTTGCATCACCGATCGAACGTTTAAACAAATTAGTCTGTTCTACGATAGGCAAACGAATTTGTTGATAGCCATAGGCATCCATCAAACCGGATAGATGCTGTTCAAGACGTCTCCAAGCTGGGGTTTGCGTTGGGAGAATGTCATTAAAACCTTTGATTGCGACGATTGAACTCATGATCTACTCAGGAAAACTTGTACGAATAATTTCTTTAGATTTAGCTTCTTCAAGCTCGGTAACACGTTGACGAACCATGGTTTCGATTTCATCAACCAATTGATTCGTGTCAATTAAATGGCTCTTCTCACCATTACGGTACACTAGTGAACGTGGTGCTGCACCCACTACACCGATATCCGCTTCTTTGGCTTCGCCCGGCCCATTGACCTTACAGCCAATGACCGAGACATCCATTGGGGTACGAATATCTTCTAAACGCTCTTCAAGTTGCTGCATCACGGAAATCACATTAAATTCCTGACGTGAACAGCTTGGGCAGGCAATGAAGTTAATCCCGTTTGAGCGCAGACCCAGCGATTTCAGAATATCAAAACCGATTTTAATTTCTTCTTCAGGCTCAGCAGCTAAGGAAATACGCATGGTATCCCCAATGCCTTCCATCAGCAGGCCGCCCAGAGCGATGGCAGATTTAACCGAACCGGTACGGTAAATACCCGCTTCTGTGACACCCAGATGGAGCGGATTATCAATTTGCTGTGACAGCAAACGATACGCATCCATGGTCAGGAACACATTCGATGCTTTGACTGAAATTTTGAATTCCTGGAAATCCAGACGGTCTAAAATATCGATATGGCGCATCGCAGATTCAAGCAAAGCCTGGCCAGTCGGCTCACCATATTTCTTTTGAATATCTTTTTCCAGTGAACCGGCATTGACACCGATCCGCATGGAAATATCGTTATGACGTGCTGCGGCCACAACTTCACGAATTTTCGCTTCAGAACCGATATTGCCCGGGTTAATCCGCAGACAATCTGCACCCAAATCCGCAACTGCCAAAGCAATTTTATAATCGAAGTGAATATCGGCGACCAAAGGTACATTGACCTGCTTGCGAATTTCACCAAATGCCGCCGCGGCTTCCATGGTAGGTACAGAAACCCGCATGATGTCTGCACCGGCATCTACACAGCGCTGAATCTGTGCAACCGTAGCTGCTACATCACAGGTTTCAGTATTAGTCATCGACTGGATACTGATTGGTGCATCACCACCCACATAAACTGAACCCACACGAATTTTACGTGTTGGACGACGTTTAATTGGATTTACGATCATCGTTCTGCTCTACTCTTGATCTGTTAAGGTGATAAACGGAATTCTGCTTTTCCGTTCACAGTGTAGGGTGACAATGAAATATTTTCATTATTTAAACTGAGTGATACAGCCGATGCATCATCCAGACGAATCTGGAATGGCGCTTCACCATTCAGCTGCAAGCTCGATGCCTGACGGCCAGTTGCCAGAACATTACCCGCCGAGTCGACAATATGCACCGAAGTCGGACGGTTAAAATCAAGTTTCAGCTGATCACCGGAAAGTGCGGCACCTGTATCCAGATTCAGAATCTCGACATTAGAAGCGCCTACTCCAGAGACTTCACTGCTATTTTGTGAATTACTACTTGACCAGTTCTGAATCATGGCAAACAGTGCACCCAAAATCAGCAGCAATACCAGCGTAATAAAAATGCGCTTTAACCACTTACGATTGCGGTCCCGCTTAGACCCTGGCAATTTCCCCATAATTTTAATAGGAGAATTGTTCAGGGCATGGTTCGGCAGCAGCCCGGTATCATTGGTATAAATTTCATCAAAACGCTGAATAATACTAGACGCATCTACACCCAGAAATTTGGCATAAGTCCGATAATAACCTTTGATAAAGGTTGCTTCAGGCAAAGACTTATATTCGTCCTGTTCCAGTGCAGTCAGGGTTTTGACCGGGATGTTCAGCTCTTTCGCTACATCTTCCAGATTGCGCTGCTGATTGATACGAATCTGGCGCAAGTACTCGCCCGGACGTTGAATATTTCCTAACGCATTTGGAGCTACGCTCGAATGATTCGATGGTGAATTAGGATTTACTTCCATACGGCCTCAGTACTGTACTGTAATTGCAAATAACGTTGGTATTCCTGGCTTTCAGGAAAAAGTGCACGTAACTGGTTGACCAATACCTGCATACCCAACTGATCACCCCCGGCACGCGCAGTGCGAATGCCGACCCAGAGCGCACGGGCACCCTGATTTTTCTGTCCCACACCACGCACAAACTGTTGATACATTTGTGTCGCCGCCGGGAACTGCTGGTTCAAATAAAATATTTCTGCCAACTCTAACATTGAAATATAAGAATCGCGATTGGCTTGCAGCGCCTGTTTGAATGATTTTTCAGCATTTGCTGTATCACCCAGTTTCAGGTAAATCCGCCCCATATTTTCCAATGCACGGAATCGCTGATCATAACCCAACGTGGCGCCAGCAATTTGAAACTGCTCGATCGCATCATTATAGCGTTCAAGCTGATATAAATAAGTGCCGTAATTATTTCGCGCCTGTGCATTTTTCGGATCTGCCGAAATCGCACGCTTGAAATAATGATCTGCTTTTTCGAGATTAAGCTTGCTACCTTCCTGCTGCAATAGCACGCCCATCATCATATTCGCTTGAGAATCACGCGGACTGCTTTCAAGTGCCTGATCCAGCGCACGTTTAGCTGCATCCAGGTCACCTGTTCTCAAATATTCTACCGCCAATTGGGTACGGACTTTGGTGGCCTTTTCAGGGTCTTTCTGACCCAGATCTGGCGTCTGACACGCGACTAAAACCAAAGACACACATACTGTTGAAATCAAAGCAAACTTAGATGTTAGATTTCTCAACTGGCGACCTCTTATTATCCTTGTGAGCGCATGATCTCATTCGATTGCGCAATTTTCTTTTTCCACTGTTCCGCACGACGGGTGCGGTCAGCAACTTGTCCAACTAACTGTCCGCACGCGGCATCAATGTCATCACCGCGTGTCTGACGAATCGTACACACAAAACCGGCATCAGACAAAGTTTTTTGGAAAGAAATAATCCGGTTGCGGCTTGAGCGGCCATATGGCGCATGCGGGAACGGATTAAAAGGAATCAAATTAATCTTGCTTGGCAAATTCTTCAATAGCTTAATCATTTGCTGAGCATGTTCAGGATGGTCATTCACGCCATCTAACATCACATATTCAATCGTCACATGTTTACGTGAACTTTCATTCCCGTCTTTGGCAATGTAACGCTGACATGCAGCAATCAGCTGCTCAAGCGGATATTTTTTATTGATCGGCACCAGCTCGTTACGCAGTTCATCATTTGGCGCATGCAATGAAATAGCCAGCGCCACGTCAATATCTTTGACCATCTGATCGATTTTTGGTACCACACCAGAAGTCGATAAAGTCACACGACGTTTTGACATGCCGTATGCAAAGTCATCCAGCATAATACGCATTGAATTCAATACTGCATCGTAGTTGAGCAATGGCTCGCCCATGCCCATCATCACCACGTTCGTGACTGAACGTTCACGCTCAAGTACAGGCACATCTTCCATATAGGAATAGTTCGCCATCCAGAGCTGACCGATAATTTCGGCTTGAGTCAAATCACGCTGGAAACCCTGTTTACCGGTTGAGCAGAATGAACAGTCCAGTGCACAGCCCACTTGTGAAGAAATACACAAAGTGCGACGTAAACCACTGCGATGTTCAGCAGGAATCAATACGGTTTCGACGAGGGAACCTTCACCGTCGCCAACACGGAATACCCATTTACGGGTACCATCTTTAGAATAGTTTTTATGCACCACTTCAGGCGCTTTAATTTCACAAATCTTTTCCAGTTTTTCACGCAGTTTGCCGGAAATATTGGTCATTTCAGCAAAATCAGTCACAAAGAACTGGTGAATCCATTTCATTACCTGCCCGGCACGAAACTTCTTCTCACCCATGTCCTCAAAGAATTTTTCCATTTGCGGACGTGACATGCCAAGTAAATTCACTTTCTCGACAGTATTTGCCTGTGCTGGAGCGGATGGAGTGTGTTGCTGTGGCTCAGAAACTGCTGATACAGCGACTGCTTCAGTACTCATGTGTATTACCTAAACCATGTCTAAAGATGAAAGGAGAAGCTCAATATGTGAGCAAAGAATTATTCAGAGAATAAAAAAACCAGATAAGTATAATAACACTTATCTGGCTTGAATACTGCGAATTAACGAGTACGTGGAGCAATCTCAGTTTGAGCGAAGAAGTAGTTAACTTCACGATCAGCAGATGCTACAGAGTCAGAACCGTGAGCAGCGTTTTCATCGATGCTTACAGCGAAATCTGCACGGATAGTACCAGGAGCAGCTTCTTTAGGATTCGTCGCACCAAGGATGTCACGGTGAGCAAGAACAGCGTTTTCGCCTTCAAGAACTGAAACAACAACTGGACCAGAAGTCATAAATGCAACTAGGTCAGCAAAGAAACCACGTTCTTTGTGCTCAGCATAGAAGCCTTCAGCTTCAGCTTGAGTCAAATGTTTCATTTTAGTTGCAACAATTTGAAGACCAGCTTTCTCGAAACGAGCAAAGATGTCGCCGATGTGGTTTTTAGCAACTGCGTCTGGTTTAACGATAGATAAAGTACGTTCGATAGCCATGATAGGCTCCTTAAGTCAATTGTTGACATGAAAATTTGGCGCATTATACCGAGATAATGCGCATTTTTCTGCTTTTCATCTGTAAAAAAATGCTTTTTTAAGATGAGGCCTTAGCGTGCCTCGTCAATCCATGCCATTTGAATGGCTTCAAGCAAACCTTCAGTCGACTTGGTTGGATCATCTTCAAACTCAGGCAAAGCACACACCCAGGCATGTAAATCAGTAAAACGAATCCACTGCGGGTCCACATCTGGATGCGCTTCATAGAGTTCAATCGCGATATCGAGCGTGTCAGTCCAACGTAAACCCATCTCTATTTCTCACCATAATTGCTTTGATGCTGTACTTTAACAAATCTGTGAAAATCTGCGAGCCTTTGCTCCGGCTTTCACTTATTTTTACAGCACAATATTCAGATAAGGCGCGGTCAGGACAATGGCAATTGCCATCATGCCACCCAGAATTGCGCCAACTGCCACATCACTTGGATAATGCAATCCCAGCACCATTCGGGACACTGCGACCAGAACCGTAAAAGGCAACATCAGCATCAGTAATAAAGGTGCGACATAACCTAAAACGGTGGTTGCCATCACGGCATGCAAGGTATGCCCGGAAGGAAAACTGAAATGATCCAGTGGATGCTCACCCAAACGGATCACTTGATGTACCTGATAAGGACGTGGTCGTACAGTTTTGATTTTAAGCACCTTGTAAATCATAGTACCTATAGTACTTCCCAAAATCAGATAAACAATCTGCACGGTATAGATCAAGCCTTGCATGATCCAAACCAGTATCAGCATGAAATACCAAAATGCACCATTTCCTAAGCGGCTAATCATTTTAAAAAAAGTGGCAATACGGACTGAATGCGAAAAATGATTCAGATAAACACAGCCTTTCAAATCGATTTCTAAAAATTTAATCTTTACATTCTGGAGTTTCACACTGGTGCTCCTTTCTTGTTTTATATCCTGTATTCCTGATGCTGTACCAGTGAATACAGTGCCTGTTCAAATTGCCGGACCGGATATTGCCAGCCTACTTTTTCGGCTTTTTTACGTGCTTGCGCGCCCATCTGCTGTAATCTTTGCAGATCAGGCAGTCCGAGCATCTGCTGAATCAAACCCCGCTGATGTCCAAGTCTGCTCAACCATCCCGTTTCACCATGCTGCACATGCAAGTTTGCACAAGCATAATCATAAGCAATCACTGGCAAGCCACTGGCCATCGCTTCCAATACCACATTTCCAAAGGTTTCAACCTGACTGGCAAAACAGAATACATCTGCACTGGCATACGCCGCTGACAGTTTTTCTCCTGTCAAGCTACCGGTAAAAACAATACTGCCATCCTGATTCAGTTGTTGCAGTCGAGTGCGATCCGGCCCATCTCCAACCACTACCAAACGTATATCTTGCTGACGAACTTGGCGCAGCACAAAATAGGTTTTGATCAGCACGTCAATTTCCTTTTCAGGAGAAAGCCGTCCGACATACAACATCACCCGGGTCTCGTTTGAAACTCCCCAAGCATAGCGCAAATCTGGTGATCGCCACTTTGGTGAAAATGTATCTGGATCGACGCCTCTGCCCACAACTGCCAAGGGACAAGTTACACCAAACTGATTTAAGGCTTGAGCCGTACCTCGACTGGGGACACAGGTCAAATCAGTATTGTTATGAAACCACCTTAAATAGCCTTGAATCGGCTTAAGCAAAAAAGCCAAATCAAAAAACCGACTAAATTCTTGAAATGACGAATGGAAACCGCTAGAGACTGGAATTTTATGGAATTTTGCAAGCTGTTGAGCTACCAAACCTAAAGGGCCTTCGGTCACAATGTGAATAATATCGGGGGTAAAAGTTTCAACAGCTTGATGGATTTTTAGAAATTGCGGTCTACCAAACTGCAAATTGCTATATTTAGGAAGGCAATGCGCTTTAACCAAACATTCACTATGTGGTTTAAAATCGTTACAGGCTTGTCGTTGTTCTGGACGTATTAATAAAATCTTATGTCCCTGTTTTTGCAATCCTTTACAAAGTTGCAATAAAGCATGGGCAACACCATTGATTTCAGGAGGCCAGGTTTCGGTAACGATGGCAATTTTTAAACGGGACCGTGTCAGATCTTCTAGGACTATTTTGTCATGAATGGCCTGTTTACGTTGTTCTTTTAAATCAAACTGGATTTTGTGAATAACAGGTCTTTGCTCTAATAATTCTGAGATGGAAATTTGTTGCATCTCGCACCTATTCGCTTATATTTTTCACCCAGTATAGAAAGATCTCATGACTATTTGATGAATCATGAAGCTTAAATACAACTCCACAACAATGCTTACCACTTCTCCATTCGACTTAAAAGTAAGTGAATATCTGCTTGTTTAACAGATATTCACTTACTACACACTCCCCTTCAATACTTTCAAATATTTTCAATTATTTATTATCATTATAGGCTTTTTGATATTTAAAATTTTATTTTTAAAAATCGATATCGACTGAGATCTGGTCCTGATAGTCTCCTGCAGGCACACCACTATAAGGATTATCAACTAGTTGAACAGAAATAATATATTTTTGTCTTTTTCCAGAATTTTGATCAAGTTTTACCCCCCATAGATTACTGTTAGCCCCACTTAAATTTAATTTGGTTCGTAATTTATAAGGACCATTCGATACATAACTTGTACCATCCGGATTTATCAAGTTTTGGCTACTGAATAAGATAGAGTAACCTTTATCACAAGAAACATTAAAAGAGGTTGCAGCTTGGCTACGTTGATAACTTGCCAGACGCAATTCTGAATCAGTAAATCCATCAATAGAACAATACTGAGCTGCCGCGATTCCACTCATTAGTAAGGTAGTTATAAATATGAAGAGTTTTTTCATTTTTTTGTACTCCTATCTGCATATTGCTTCTAGCATTTGTTTATCTAAGTTCTGGAATTGATTTTCATTAAGTGTGAACTGAACTTGGCACTGTTGGCCTCCTTGAGTCTGGACTTTGAGGCTATATGAACCGGCTTTGAAGAGGTATAAATAGACCATTCCTTGACTATCCACAAAAAAAGGTTCTGCAGTTATGCCTTCTACAACCACTTCAGAGCCTGGTGATAAATTATTTTGTTTAATATCTTTGAGTCTAAGGGCTATACGCTTAGTTTTGTGAACAGGAAAATTTAACCGATATCCTCGCTGTTCAAGTCCAATTATTTTTTTTGAAGATTGTTCGAAAGTTTCATCTAAGCCTAACTGATTATGATCAAAAGAAATATCATAATGAATATAAGGAATCAGATTATGAACGAACATATAACCATTTTTATTGGTACTCCCCACCAGTCCAGCCGAACGGTAAATATCTAAGTCTGGGTGCTGATCCACGTGCACAAGTGCAAACGCATTATCTGCATATTTAGTCAGCGCTACTTTACTCCCTAGCCAGACTAAAGCACCATCAAAACTAAGCTGTGAATTGCGACGATCCTCATATTCATCATGAGAAAGCTGCAAATTGCCAACACTGGTTTTCCATAACCCATAAGCATTGTAATGAAGTTCATCATCAGCTTGGTTTACGCCTATTACATAATCGAAACCATTTTGGGTTGAGGTGGTTCGACTAAAACTTAAAGCTGTTTCATTATCGGCCGTATCATGGTCTAGGGAAATTCGTTTATTTGCTCCCCAATTATAATAAAGAGCAATATTAAATCCTTGATCATCCTCATCACTATAGTCCTTATAAAAACCAAAATTAGTATATAAATTATTTGTTAAAGCCTTAGATGCTCTAATATCAAAAAATTTACGGTCTTCGCTTAATAATCCATTATTATTGTAGTAAGATTGATATATATAATTAAAACCCAAATTATCAATAAATTTTAGATTAGAAAAATTAAAATAGAACATCCCCGAATATTTTAGATTAGATTCATATAAATTATTTCCCAGATATTCGTATTCTTCAGAGAAATACTTACCATTTAATCCTACAGACCAATTTCTTAAATTTCGAGTCAGACTAATTTTAGCAGCATAACCTTGATCTCCATCTTTAATTTGACTAGCTGAAAAAGCACTATCAATTAAAAAATATTTACTTATACCTTGCGTCCACAATAAATCAAGATTACTAACATCCTGGTTATATAAAAGATCGACACCTAAAGTAGTAAAAGAGTTAATACCACGACGGAAATAAAACTTAGAAAAAAAGTCACGGTAATCATCATCTACAGAATCATAATTATAACGCAGCTTACCGAATGAGATATTATATTCATTTAGTTTTGGTTTAAGTAATCGACTATTAATAAAAACAGGAAAACTTCTTACAGTACGATTACCTAAAATATCTTCAACTACTATTTGAGCATTCCCAGCTTGACTTAAAACACCTCCAGCTGGAAGGCTATAATATCCCGGAGCAACTGAGTCCCTATAAAGTCTTACACCATTAATGAATAAGTCTACAGTTGAAGGTAGGCTTGCACTTCCTGTTAAGTTAGGAGTGTTCCAGTAGATAAAATCTGGTCGATCTGTATAATTTGTTCCAAAACTTAATCCTCCGAAACGAAAAGAACTATTTAATGAATTATAAGTACTTGTAGTATCTCCTATAGTTAATCTTAAATACTTTTCTGGAAATTCAATATCTAGAGTGCTATTTACTCTTAACAAATTTTCTTCAAACTCATCAGGCTCTTTTCGATATAAAAAAGCATTTTTAAATAACCAATAATCTTTAAATATGCCAAATTCTGAAAACGTATTAAAATCTTGGTCTTCATCATCTCTATTATAAAATAAATTATAATTAACAAAACCTCCAAAGTTTGCTTTTTCAGGAATTTCTATTTGCAGATCATAGTCAGTTCCCACAAAATAATCGACAGGGAAAAATATTTTTATTGCTTGCAAACTATAATCATCTTCGACTTTAATTCCCGGTTGAGTAATAAGACAAAAATCCTTCTTAATTGTATGCCGAGGTGTTTTCTCTACACGAATTCCAATATTTTCCAAAGCCTTACATTCAACAAATCTCTTATCCCCCTCAAAAAAAGTTACTGTTTCCGTGTTATAATCTAAGCCATTCACCCAAATATTAACGATAAGTATTTCTGGGTTTTCTGGCTTTGTTATTCCTTGAATTATTTCTGCATTGATATTTGACAATCCCATCCCACATACAATCATAAGAAGGACTTTTGTGGATCTCATAGTATTATCCTTTTACTTTTTATTATTTAATAACTATACTTTAATAGGAAATTCAAGATATTCTGCTTGGTCCTCTAATTTTATTTTAAGCTTCAACCTCCCATTTACATTAATATCACCCAGATCAACTACAACCTTTTTACCACTTAAAATATATTGAACTATATTTTTTTTAACTATTTCTTTATTATTCTGATCTAAAACAATTATTTCTATAAGCTTTGCATGAGAATCAGCCACATTATTAATGTTTAAATAAGATGTATTACTCGTTTTTTGAATATTTACATCCAGCTTAGGAGATACTTGTTTACCAGCAAATAATGGTAAAGAAAAATTAAATAGAAAAGTTAAGTTAGATTTATCTACAACAGGCGTAATTTCTTCAAAAATAATTCGCCATGCTTGTTCTTTTTTTAAGTTTGCTGGGGATTGACTAAAACCCATCCGAACCAATTGTTTACTCTCTGGTTTTAATTCAAAAATTTTTGGGTTAAATAACAATGTATCATCCTTTACTAGAATATCTTCCCCTTTATCATTTTGTTCCCACTTAAATGCATTAATTTCATATATTTTGGAAGTAGATATCCCCGTACTTTCAATATTTACAGTTGTACTTTTCTGCCTTTTGAAATCATCTATATTCATCTGGACAGGTGTAAATTTTATTCCTGCTGATGCATAAAAACCACAAAGAAATAATATAAAAAAGCTTAAAATCTTCCCATTCATAACAAAATCCCATATTTTAGCTTAATATTTTTATTAAAAAATAATATTAAAATAGGAGATGTATTAAACATCTCCTACTATTAAGTCATTTATAATTTTTAGAATGCTACTGCAAAAGTATATACGTTACTATAGTCACCGGCACGTGCATCACGATAATCACTACCCGCTACAGTAGCAGTAACATCAAATGTAGCTGAAGTAGTTTCCAATAGATCTCCAGTTGAATAACTTGCACCATTTGCCAAAGTTGCGACTGTTACTGGAACAGAACCTCCAGCACCATTTAATTGTGTAGGTGCTACATAATTCACTCTAAAGAATGAATTGGTATCTACACTAAATGATGTTGAATCCGTCCATACTTCACCACCGCCTGCTGTAGAACGAGCAAGGTTTAATACGGTATCACCCATATCTACATCACAATGTTTATCGACTTTCAAATTAATTTTAATTTTCCCATCACATTTATCCCCACATCCATGCTTTCCTGGCTTATGTGGTTTTGTTGGTTTGGGACCTGGCTTGCCTGCAATTTCTGCATCTGCATAAACTAATGTTGAACCACAGCCAAAGCTCATCACTAATGCTGCCAATGCTGCTTGAGTCATTTTTTTCATGTCTTTCTCCATTTCTTTTTTTAAAGAAGATGTCTATCTATTAGTTTTACGCTTATATTAAAGTTCTCTTTATTATTATGAGCACTTAAGTTATAAGCGCTGAGGCAATTCTATTATCATTATTTAAAAAAAAATCAAAAATGTTATTATTCACAATATATTTTTTTTGTTTCAAATAAGATTTTTTTATTTATATAATAAATACTTATATAAAATCACATAACATTACAAATCCGAACATCTTGGAGTTCTCTCTATTCTTACCATTTTTTACTAAAAAAATAAAAACATTAAGTTACTGATTAAAATAAAATTATTAAAATCTATTTTATTAAAACAATAATTTTCACAAAGTCTTACAATTTCCTTATCAGTGCATAAAAAAATGTGATTTATTCCGTTTTTTTTCGTTATTTTTACTACATAGCGATAATTATATTCAATTTTGACCATTAAATTTTTTCTAAATAAAATATTTAAAACAATGGCTTGTATATTTTTAAATAAAAATAAATATTTAAAAACTTATTTTGCAATTTTATTAAAAAATTACTCACATTATTTCCTTATTAAAATTAAATATAGTTATTAATTTAAATATAACCGAATAAATAACTTTATTATTCAAATAAGCTTTATAAATACTTAATTAACAAATAAATTATTTCATTTCAACTATTTAGCTCAGTTTAAATTTTAAATTTTAAAAATTAAAGACTTAAAATAATTTAGATATTCTCACTTGAATTTCTCAAAAAGATTATTAGTAGAATTTAGGCTTAATAACTCTTTATATAGAAATCATATTTAATAAATAAGAAATCCTTCTTCTAATAAACTATTTATTCATTATTAATATTTTTAAATTAAAAAAATCAACTTGATTCTTGATTAGAATTATTCTGCTTGAATACATGCTACAAAAAAAAGAGGAAAAAACTGCTTTCCTGTTTTTTTTGCAAGGCACGTAACTTTAGTTCTTTTCCTTATTTACAGTTTTGTTCACTTGAATCTAAGATACGAAAAAAATGGAAGCAGTGCTTCCATTTTTGAGCCACGTAAACATAGAAATAAAAAACCCACTCAAATTAAGTGGGTTTTCGCATTCAAATCAATTGATTCGAGAAATTAGTTTTTCTCTTTATCTACGATTTTGTTCGCTTGAATCCAAGGCATCATCGCACGTAACTTGTTACCAGTAACTTCGATACCATGAGCAGCATTTTGACGACGACGAGCAGTCATAGATGGGTAGTTCAACGCACCTTCTTGAATAAACATCTTCGCGTATTCGCCAGATTGAATACGTTTAAGCGCATTACGCATTGCTTCACGAGACTGTTCGTTGATTACTTCAGTACCCGTTACATATTCGCCGTATTCAGCGTTGTTTGACACTGAGTAGTTCATGTCCGCGATACCGCCTTCGAACATCAAGTCAACGATCAATTTAAGTTCGTGTAGGCATTCGAAATACGCCATTTCTGGAGCATAACCAGCCTCAACAAGAGTTTCGAAGCCCATTTTAACAAGTTCAACAGCACCACCACAAAGAACTGCTTGCTCACCGAAAAGGTCAGTTTCAGTTTCTTCACGGAATGAAGTTTCGATGATACCTGTACGGCCGCCACCTACGCCTGAAGCGTAAGAAAGAGCAACGTTACGCGCATTACCAGAAGCGTCTTGGTGAATCGCGATAAGGTCAGGAACACCTGAACCACGTTGGTATTCAGAACGTACGGTGTGACCAGGAGCTTTAGGCGCAACCATGATTACGTCTAAGTCAGCACGTGGAACAACTTGGTTATAAAGAATCGAGAAACCATGAGCAAATGCTAAAGTCGCGCCTTGCTTGATGTTTGGCTCAATTACGTCACGGTAAAGTTGAGATTGGAACTCATCTGGAGTCAAAATCATCACTACGTCAGCTTGTGCTACAGCAGCAGGAACTTCAGCAACTTTAAGACCTGAATTTTCAGCTTTCTTCCAAGAAGCAGAGTTCGCACGTAAACCTACAGTTACGTCAACACCAGAATCTTTCAGGTTAAGCGCATGCGCGTGGCCTTGTGAACCGTAACCAATGATCGCTACTTTCTTAGATTGGATGATAGATAAGTCACAGTCTTTATCGTAAAAAATTTGCATTGCTGTCTCCGCTTAAATGCTTGTTTGTCCGTTAAATCAGGCAATGACCCTTAAATTTACATTGCCTGATACCCTCTTCTTATTCAGATGAGGAAATACTTAAAATTTAGATGGTGAGTACTTTTTCGCCGCGTGCGATACCTGATACACCTGAACGAACCACTTCTAAAATCGTGTGTTCTGCAAGTGCATCAATAAACGCATCCACTTTTTCAGTGGTACCCGCGATTTGAATGGTATAGGTCGTTGGTGTTACATCGACAATCTGACCACGGAAAATATCTGCCGTACGTTTGATTTCGTCACGCGATGAACCCAATGCTTTGACTTTAATCAGCATCAATTCACGCTCAATATGTGCACCTTCAGACAGGTCAACCACTTTCACCACTTCAACCAGCTTGTTAAGCTGTTTGGTAATTTGCTCAATCTTGTGATCATCACCATAAGTGGTCAATGTCAAACGTGAAAGTGTTGGATCTTCAGTCGGGGCAACGTTCAATGTTTCGATGTTGTAGCCACGCTGTGAGAACAAACCCACTAAACGAGAAAGCGCGCCTGATTCGTTTTCTACGAGTACAGAGATAATATGTCTCATTTCGTGCGCTCCCCTTTAGCCAACCACATATCCTGCATCGATTGACCCGCAATCAACATCGGATAAACGTGTTCGGTACGATCTACCATAACGTTAATAAATACGCACTTGTCGTTAATTGCCATCGCTTCTGCAAGCTTAGACTCTAGCTCATCGGCATGATTAATCTGAATGCCAACATGACCATAAGCTTCCATCAGTTTGGCAAAGTCAGGTAATGAATCTACATAAGAACTTGAATGACGTCCTTCATAGTTCATATCTTGCCACTGCTTCACCATCCCTAAAGACTGGTTATTCAGGCACAGGATTTTGACGTTCAGGCCATATTGCTTACAGGTCGACAGTTCCTGGATACACATCTGAATCGATGCTTCACCGGTGATACACACCACTTGCTGTTCCGGGTATGCAAGCTTCGCAGCCATTGCATATGGCAAGCCTACACCCATAGTGCCTAGACCACCTGAGTTGATCCATTGACGTGGACGTTTGTATTTGTAATACATCGCACCAAACATTTGATGCTGACCGACGTCAGAAGTAATGATCGCTTCGCCATTGGTCACTTTGTCCAATGCCTGAACCACTTGTTGTGGCTTCATTACACCATCAACACCTGCCTCAAAACGACCACCATGAACCTTGCGCCATTCATTGATCTGTTTCCACCATGCCGCAATCGCTTCAGGATTTGGCTTAGAAACATTAAGCTGTTTCAACTGGTTCAACATCTCATTCAGTACAGGCTCTACAGCACCGACAATTGGAATGTGCGCCATAATGGTTTTTGAAATCGTCGCTGGGTCGATATCAATATGAATGACTTTTGCATTCGGACAGAATTTCGCAGGGTTATTAGTAACACGGTCATCGAAACGCGCACCCACACACAGAATTACATCTGCATTGTGCATGGTCATGTTGGCTTCGTAAGTACCGTGCATCCCCAACATACCGATGAACTGTTCATCACTACCCGGGAATGCGCCAAGACCCATCAAGGTGTTGGTCACTGGATAACCCAATAAATGCGCCAATTCTGTTAATTGTGCTGAAGCATTGCCTTGAACCACACCACCGCCTGAGTAAATCACAGGACGTTTAGCATGGATCAGCTCTTCAATCGCTTTACGAATTTGACCTGAGTGACCACGGAACGGTGGTTGATACGAACGCATCTTCACTTTTTCTGGGTATTCGTAAGCAAATTTTTCTGCAGGATTGGTCGCATCCTTTGGAATATCGATCACTACAGGACCTGGACGACCTGAAGACGCAATATAAAAGGCTTTTTTGATAATTGCAGGAATTTCGCTGGCATGACGCACCTGGAAACTATGTTTCACGATTGGACGTGAAATACCGACCATATCGGTTTCCTGGAATGCATCTTCACCAATCAGATGACTCGCAACCTGACCTGACAAAATCACCATCGGGATTGAGTCCATATAGGCCGTTGCAATTGGCGTTACCGTGTTGGTTGCACCCGGACCTGAAGTCACTAGCACAACACCGGTCTTGCCTGTCACGCGTGAGTAAGCATCGGCCATGTGACCGGCAGCCTGTTCGTGACGTACGAGATAATGATTGATTCTGTCTTGTTGAAATAGCGCATCATAAATATGAAGAACTGCGCCGCCTGGGTATCCAAAAACATGTTCAACGCCTTCGTCCGCTAATGCGCGAACAAGCATTTCACCACCAGATAGAAGTTCCAACGTGATTCACCCTAATATTATTCACTGCACAAATGGGAGGCATTTGCAGTGTTTCATTTGTTAACTGTCTGCACTGTTATAGCACACAAATTTCATAGTTTTCAAAGCAATAGGAAAAAAATCTGATCTCTTCGCTGTTCGAGCAATACGGGATCTAAAACATGTTGGGATAAACATATTTTGCTTAGCTTTGTTCAATTTCTCGGCTAGAGAAATCGCCCATTGCATGAAATGACACTTAGTCGAAGGGTGATCGATCTAAGGCATATAAAACTATTGCAGCATTCTTGTGTTTTCAGGCTTTAAAGTCAAGTTTAAAAAACAGACAATCTACGCTTATAGCGCCTAGATCTGCTGTTTTTAACAGCAATATCAGCTTATAGCCATGCATTTACTGTCTTTCCTATTCATCTAATCCAATAAAATTCATATAGTTAATGGCTTAATTTTATAAATTTTTAATATGTCTTATATAAAAAAAATGAATGAATTTTTATCAAATGAAAGGAAATTGTTTATCAATAAATTTTGTATATGAAGATTTATCTCTGATTTCTTCTACGCTAGATTGAGCTTATTTAAGCAGCTCGCTTTGAATAAAGCAGATAAAAATCCATCATTTTTACTGAAAATATCACTACAATAATTGCAGTATTCCATGCCTAGCAAGCCGAGGTCCAAGAACAATGAAAATATCTTTTTTAACCGCCTTCAGTTTGAGTTGCCTAGTTGTTTTGAGCATCTGTAGCACCAGCGCTTCCGCGATCCAGTATCATAAATGGGTCGATGCGAAAGGCGTCACGCATTATACCAAGACGCCACCGCCGAAATCTGCGAAAAAAACCACCACAGTAGACACCTATGGCTGGAAAAATTCAGCACCGGCATCACCTAGAACGGCTGAAACTGAAGTGAAAACCGAAAACACACCTCAAGAACAACAGCAACAAGCCCCTCAAGTTCCTGTGAATCAGGACCAGCAACAACGTGAAGCCAACGAAGCCTTACAGCAATCTAAAAACCGTGCAGTTGCTTTATAAGACAGCTCCATATAGAACAGCATGTTTTTTCTTCGGGAAATGCCGGCGCAAAATTCACTTTTAGGTGCATTTTGCGCTATGCTGTGCAACAGACTTTTTTCACCGTAATTCACTGATACGTTTATGACTACTCACATTGATTCCGAATATCAAGCCAGTGCGATTGAGCCTCAAGTCCAACAGGATTGGGAATCTCGCAAAGCCTTTAAAGTTGCCGACAAAGTAGAAGGTCCACGTCGTTATATTCTCTCGATGTTCCCTTACCCAAGTGGCAAGCTGCATATGGGTCATGTGCGTAACTATACGATTGGTGACGTGATCAGCCGTTTCCATCGCTTAAAAGGTGAAACGGTCCTGCAACCGATGGGTTGGGATGCTTTCGGTCTGCCTGCTGAAAACGCAGCGATTGCACACCAGGTTGCGCCAGCAAAATGGACTTTCGAAAATATCGCCTACATGCGCGACCAGTTAAAAAAACTCGGGCTTGCAGTAGATTGGGATCGTGAATTTGCGACCTGCACCCCAGAATACTATCGCTGGGAACAATGGTTATTTGTTCAGCTTTATAAAAAAGGTTTGATCTACCGTAAACTTTCAACAGTGAACTGGGATCCGGTCGATCAGACTGTTCTTGCCAACGAACAGGTTGAAAATGGTCGCGGCTGGCGTTCAGGTGCATTGGTGGAAAAACGTGATATTCCAATGTACTACTTCCGCATTACCGATTATGCGCAAGAGTTACTTGACGACCTGGACACGCTTAAAGATGGCTGGCCACAACAAGTTCTGACCATGCAGCGTAACTGGATTGGTCGTTCACAAGGGATGGACATTACCTTCCCTTCAGCGAATCCTGAAATTTACGCAGACGGCCTTACTGTATTCACCACACGTGCTGACACCTTAATGGGTGTGACTTATGTTGCAGTTGCAGCAGAACATCCAATGGCGCTGAAAGCTGCGGAAAATAATGCTGAACTTAAAGCATTTATTGAAGAATGCCGTATGGGTTCTGTGGCTGAAGCTGACCTTGCCACTGCTGAAAAGAAAGGCATGGCAACAGGTCTGTCTGTGAAGCATCCTGTCACTGGCGAAGCAGTTCCTGTTTGGATTGCCAACTACGTGTTGATGTCTTATGGCTCTGGCGCAGTGATGGCTGTACCTGCACACGACGAACGTGATTTTGAATTTGCCAATAAATATGGCTTAACCATCAAACAAGTGATTGCTGCTAAAGGCGCAGACGATGCAGACTTTGATGCTACACAATGGCAAGAATGGTACGGTTCTAAAGAGGGTAAATTGGTCAATTCTGCTGAATTTGACGGTTTAGACTTTCAAGCAGCTTATGATGCGTTCCTTGCGAAATTAGAACCAACAGGCCTGGCAAGTTCTAAAGTTCAATTCCGTTTACGTGACTGGGGTGTATCTCGTCAGCGTTATTGGGGTTGTCCAATTCCAATGATTAACTGTCCATCATGTGGTCAAGTGCCAGTACCTGAAGAGCAGCTTCCTGTGGTTCTTCCGACTGACGTTGTTCCAGATGGTTCAGGTAACCCGTTGAACAAAATGCCTGAATTCTACGAAACGTCATGCCCAAGCTGTGGTGGCGATGCTCGTCGTGAAACAGATACGCTAGATACCTTCGTGGAATCATCTTGGTACTATGCACGTTATGCATCTCCAGACTTTACTGATGGCATGGTAAAACCTGAAGCGGGTCAAACTTGGTTACCTGTCAACCAATACATCGGTGGTGTTGAACACGCGATTCTGCATTTGCTTTATGCACGCTTCTTCCACAAATTGATGCGTGATGAAGGCGTGGTACAAGGCAATGAACCATTCACTAACTTGTTAACGCAAGGGATGGTGCTTGCAGATACCTTCTATCGTGAAGCTGAATCTGGCAAGAAAACCTGGTTTAACCCGGCAGATATCGAACTTGAAAAAGACGAAAAAGGCCGTGTGCTTTCTGCAAAATATAAAGAAGATGGCCAGGAAGTTGTGGTTGGTGGTCAGGAAAAAATGTCGAAATCGAAAAATAACGGTATCGACCCACAATCGATTATTGACCAGTACGGCGCAGATACGGCACGTGTATTCATGATGTTTGCTGCACCACCTGATCAATCACTGGAATGGTCTGATGCCGGTGTTGAAGGTGCAAACCGCTTCCTGAAACGTGTATGGCGTTTAGCAACAGGTTTCCTTGAAAAAGCGAATACTGCTGCAAACATCGACAAATCGGCACTGTCTACGGCTGCGCAAGACCTACGTCGTAAGACACACGAAACCATCCAAAAAGTCGGTGATGATATTGAACGTCGTCATGCATTTAACACTGCCATTGCTGCATTGATGGAACTTTTAAATGCTAACAACAAATTTGAAGCCCAAGATGACAATGACGTGGCGGTTGCACGTGAATCGATTACCACGCTGTTAACTTTACTTGCACCATTTGCACCGCATTTAAGCCAGACTTTATTGGCCGAATTTGGGATTGAATTGAATTCAACTTTATTCCCTGCGGTAGATGAATCTGCGCTGACACGTAATACACAAACGATTGTGGTTCAAGTCAACGGTAAACTCCGTGGTAAGTTAGAAGTATCAGTCGATGCTTCTAAAGATGATATTTTGGCTCAAGCCAAAGCATTGCCTGAAGTTCAACAATTCTTGACTGGCCCAACCAAGAAAGAAATTGTGGTACCGAATAAATTAGTGAATTTGGTGGTTTAAGTCCTTACATTCCCTCTCCTTTCAGGAGAGGGTTAGGGAGAGGTAAATATATAAACCCTCATCCTAACCTTCTCCCAAAGGGAGAAGGAACTTTATGAAGGATTTCACAATTCCCAAACAAAGCCCGTTGCCAGCCAACGGGCTTTGACTTTACAATCCAGTTCAGGATTTCAAATATTCCCTTTCGGGAAGCATAGAGGGCAACACATGCATTTGGGCAAACGTTTAGCAGCAATTGTTTTAACTTGTGGTCTGAGTGCAGGCTTAGTCGGCTGTGGTTTTCATCTGAAAGGAACCAATCCGAGCTCCGCACCTGTTGCTTACTCTGTCATGAGCCTGTCTTTACCGCCCAACACTGAAGAACTGCAAGAGAAACTGGCAGTTTACCTCGGTGCTGCAGGCGTACAGCTAAGTAATGCACCTAAAGCTTATGTGTTACGTGTCCTGGATTACACCCCTCGCCGTCTGGAACTGAACGGTAAACTAGTTGAAACCTTGTTACGTTTAAACGTGACTTTCCGGATTGAAGATGCACAAGGCAATCCGATCACTGAACCACGCACTGTCGTGGCAACACGTACGTATCAATATGATATTGAAACGGTCAACACCGATGACCAGGAACAAAAATATCTGAATCAGGTCATTATTGATGATGTGGCGCAGCAGATCGCGCGTCAGATTTCATCGAACCGCTTACCCTTAGCCAAACAAAATACCTCAGCGCAACCTGCTCAATAAGACCTCTTTATGAAACTTGATTATCTGCAAGCCCTGAAACGTGTCGATGAAGCTCGCGGTGCTTGGGTCTTGCATGGTCAAGAGCCTTTGCTGGAACAGAATTTAATTGATGCCTTTCGGGCCAGCTGGCAAAAGCAGGACATTGAACGTCAACGCTATGACATTAGTTCGGTCGCCGACTGGAAAACCGTCTTTAATGCCTTGAACAGCTTGTCGCTGTTTTCAACCCAGTTGGCGATTGAAGTACATGGCAATATCAAACCGGATGCCAGCGCAATCAAGTTACTGAAAAACTATTTGCAGCATAATGAACAAAACCTGCTGTTGGTGGTGATGCCCAAACAGGATAGTAATAGCCTGAAATCCAGTTTCTTTCAGCTGATTGATGCCAATGGTGTGAATGTTTCGCTGGTGGCCAATTATCCAAAAGACCGGCAGCAGATTCTGGGTATTGAAGCTGAAAAACTCGGCATTCGTTTAGCCAATGATGCCTGGCAATGGCTGGAACAACATCATGAGCACAACCTGCTTGCAGCAAAGAACAGCCTGATGCGGGTTAGCGATACCTTTGCTGAAGTCGATATCATTCAGGTTGATCATTTATATGCATGTTTACAAGATCAGTCACGTTATAGCACCTATGATTTGAGCGATGCCCTGCTACAAGGTAATCTTTCCCAGTCGATCAAAATTTTTCAGTATCTAGTCGTTTCAGGTGAACCGATGAGCCTGATTTTATGGAGTCTCAGCAAGGAAATGCGTCTGTTGATGCAGCTGTTTGAACAACCGCAAAATGCCTTGCAAATCGGGATCTGGAAAACCAAAGTCGGGTTATATCAACAAGCCTTGCGCCGTCTCAGCCCACAGACTTTTCTGGCCTGGCCGGGGTTATTATTAAGAATTGATGCCTCAATTAAAGGACTCGGACATGAAAATCCGGAGCATTTGGTACTACAGGCGATTTCCAGTATCTGTGGCAAGCCCCTATTTCACTAAGTCTTTGTCAAAATTCGAAAAATAAAATAATAATCATTCCTATTAGTTTAAAAAAATACACGATTTATCCTAATTTCGCTTTTATAATCGTTCACAATTCTCTGATTTTGAACCGATATTGATCATGCCAAAAATAAAACCGACGAAATTGATTATGGCCGCCGTGATTGCCATTGCGCTCATCGCTGCGGGGTGGTACTTCCTCAAACCCAAAGAACAGCCTCCGCAATATATTACGGCTGAAGTCACCCAAGGCGATATCGAAAGCTCTGTACTGGCGACTGGTATTCTGGAAGCGACCAAGATGGTCAGCGTGGGGGCGCAGGTTTCGGGTCAGGTCAGAAAAATGTATGTAGAACTGGGCGATCAGGTCAAGCAAGGTCAGCTGATTGCGCGGATTGACTCCGTTCGTCAGGAAAATGATTTAAAAACCGCTGAAGCCAGCATTAAAAATCAGATGGCACAACTTGCAGTAAGACAGGCGAATTTGGCCAAAGTTGAAGCTGAATACAACCGTCAGAAAGCCATGTATGCACAGGATGCCACTTCTCGCTCAGAGCTGGAATCGGCATTTGCGAACTATAAAACGGCGCAAGCGGATATCACCGCCATCAATGCACAGATTGAACAGTCGCGTTTGACGCTGGCGACTGCCAAAGAAGATCTTGGTTACACCCAGATTGTGGCGCCGATGGATGGCACGATTGTGGCGATTGTGACCGAAGAAGGTCAGACTGTAAACGCCAACCAGAGTGCGCCGACTATTGTGAAACTGGCAAAACTGGACACCATGACCATTAAAGCTGAAATTTCTGAAGCAGATGTCATGAAAGTTGAAGAAGGTCAAACGGTTTATTTCACTACCTTAGGCAATAACGAGAAAAAGATTTACGCCAAACTGCGTCAGGTTGAGCCTGCACCCAATTCAATTAATACCGATAGCAATACCTCAAGCTCATCGTCAAGTTCTGCGGTGTATTACAACGCATTGTTCGATGTACCGAATGAAGATGGAAAATTACGTATTGATATGACTGCACAAGTTTATATCGTACTGGATGAAGCCAAAAATGTGCTGACCATTCCTGCTGCGGCCATTCAAGGTTCAAACCGTCCGCCACGTGCCAATCGTGGTGAAGCGCGTGGTGAGGGTTCTCGCGGTGAAGGCAGTCCGGGATCACGTCCTGAAGCTGAATCGGCTCAAGGCAATCGCCCTGCCGGTGAACGTCCAGCGCGTCTAAACCTGTCTGAAGCAGAACTTGCATTGATTGAGCAAGGTAAAGCACAACGTGGCATGGTTCGTGTCTTGCAAGCCGATGGTACTGCGAAACCAACCCCTGTATTAATCGGCTTGAATAACCGTGCGACTGCGCAAGTGCTGAAAGGTTTAAAACGTGGTGATCAGGTGGTGATTGCCGATGGTTCTGACACCTCCAATGATGCAGCAAAACGCGGTGGCAATAGCCGTGGCCCAATGAGAATGTAAGCATGAATTCACAACAACAGCCTCTCCTCGAGGTGAAAAATCTGGTTCGTGAATTCCCTGCGGGTGAAAGCACGATCCAGATTTTAAAAGGGGTGAATCTAGAGATTTATCCGGGTGAACTGGTGGCGATTGTCGGTCAGTCCGGTTCCGGTAAATCGACCCTGATGAACATTCTGGGTTGTCTGGACAAACCGACCACGGGTAGCTACAAGGTCAAAGGCCGTGAAACCCGGGAACTGGAAGCGGATGAACTGGCGCAATTACGCCGTGAATATTTCGGCTTTATTTTTCAGCGTTATCATCTGCTGGGCGATTTAAATGCAGCAGGCAATGTCGAAGTCCCTGCGATTTATGCCGGTGCGGATTCATCTGAACGACATGCACGAGCCGTCAAGATTCTGACTGATCTCGGTCTGGGTGAAAAAACCCAGAACCGTCCGAGCCAGCTCTCTGGTGGTCAGCAGCAACGGGTTTCGATTGCCCGTGCGCTAATGAATGGCGGTGACGTGATTCTGGCCGATGAACCGACAGGTGCATTGGACAAGAACAGCGGTATTGAAGTGATGCGTATTTTGCGTGAACTGAATGCCAAAGGTCATACAATCATTCTGGTCACGCATGATCATAATGTAGCGAAAAATGCGACCCGGATTATCGAGATTTCAGACGGTAATATCATTTCCGACCAGCCCAATGTTCCTGAAGTCGAAGAGCATCTGGAAAAACAGCTGCTGATCCGCAGTGAACAAAAGAAGATTTCTTCATGGCGTTCTGCAGTTGACCGTCTCGGTGAAGCCTTCCGGATGGCCTTGCTGGCCATGAATGCACATCGCATGCGGACTTTCCTCACCATGCTCGGAATCATTATCGGTATTGCTTCGGTGGTCTCGGTGGTGGCACTCGGTAATGGCTCACAAAAGCAGATTCTGGAAAATATCAGCAGTCTGGGGACCAATACCATTACCGTATTTCAGGGTCGAGGCTTTGGGGATAATTCCAGATCTTCACAGTCCAAAACCCTGATTCCGGCCGATGCCGATGCGCTAGCTGAACAACCGTATGTCGATGGCGTCAGCCCATCAGTGAATAGCAGTGTCACCGGCCGTTATAAAGAAATCGAAGCTTCAACTACGGTCAACGGCGTCAGTGAAGATTTCTTCTACGTGCGTGGCATGACTTTCCAGTCCGGTCAGCCTTTTGACCGCAGTAGCGTCATGCAACAGGCGCAAGATGTCGTCATTGACACCAATACCAAAAACACCTTCTTTAAGGATGGCACCAATCCGGTGGGTCAGGTGATTTTACTCGGGAGCGTACCGAGCCGGATTATCGGGGTGATTGACGCGCAAAAAGGCATGATGGGCAATAATGACAGCCTGAATGTCTATCTGCCGTATTCCACCGTCATGAGCCGTATGCTGGGGCAATCCAATGTGCGTAGCATCATTGTGCGGATTAAGGATGAATACCCAAGTGCGGCGGCTGAAAATGCGATTCTGAATCTGCTGGTACAGCGACATGGCGCGCAGGATGTGTTTACCCAGAATGCCGACAGTATTCGTGAAACCATTCAGCAAACCACGGCGACCATGACTCTGCTGATTTCAGCAATTGCGGTAATTTCACTGGTGGTCGGCGGAATTGGGGTCATGAACATCATGCTGGTATCGGTAACCGAACGTACTCAGGAAATTGGTGTGCGTATGGCGGTGGGTGCCCGTCAAAGTGATATTTTGCAGCAATTCCTGATTGAAGCCGTTCTGGTCTGTATCTTGGGTGGTATTTTGGGTGTGCTGCTTTCCCTCGGGATTGGCCAATTAATTACCCATTTTGCCGGCGGTACTTTCCAGATGGCGTATTCAACCACTTCGATTGTAGCGGCCTTTGTCTGCTCAAGCCTGATCGGGATTGTGTTTGGCTTTATCCCGGCACGTAACGCTGCTCGTCTGAATCCAGTCGATGCGCTCTCTCGCGAATAAGGAATCTGATATGCAAATGAATTTAACCAAGCTTGCCAGTGCCCTGTTGCTGGGAAGCTCGCTGGTCGGTTGTGCCGCAGTGGTGAAAACCCCCTATGAACAGCCTGCAATCAATATGCCGGGCAGCTTTCAAAACAATAAGGTGCTTAGTCAGCAGATTCATGCCGATATTCTGGCAGATCAATGGTGGACTTTATTTAAAGATCCGCAATTAAATAATTTTGTGAATGAAGTATTGGCGCAGAATACCGACCTGGCAGTGGCTGGCATCAGTTTACAACAGGCCCGCATTCAAGCCAGACAGGCTCAAAGCCAGCAAGGCGTTCGTGTCGGTGATGCAAGAATTTCAACGGGTCATCGTTTTAGCCTAGATGGTGGTGGCGATTCTTCGACCGGTATTTCTCTGGGTTATCCAGGCTTAAGCTATGAACTGGATCTGTTTGGCAAACTGGCCAATCAAACCGAAGCCGCTCGCTGGGAGGCCTTAGCCTCTGAAGAAGACTTGCAGGCAACTGCTCAAAGCCTGATTGGCACCACGGCGCAACTCTATTGGCAACTGGCTTATCTGAATGAACGTTATAGCGTGGTACAGCAAAATCTGGCGACCGCGCAAAAAACCTATGATTTGGTGCGAGTGCAATATCGTGCCGGCGCAGTATCCGGTCTGGATTTAACCCAGGCGGAACAGGCGATTCAAAGCCAACAGGCAACCTTAAGCCAGATTGAACAACAACGTGTGGAAACACGTACCGGACTCGCGGTATTGCTGCATATGCCGGTACAACAGCTCGCGATTCAAGAGCCAAGTCGTTTACCGAATATTCAATTGCCGAGTATTCAGGCCGACTTACCGGCAAGTTTATTGTCACGTCGTCCTGACCTTCGAGCGACTGAACTGCGCTTGCGTAAGGCACTGGCCAATAAAGATGCCAACAAAGCCAGCTACTATCCATCCATTAGTTTGACCGGTAATCTGACCACCGGTATTGGCAGCAGTACGTCCCTCTCCAATGCACTGAAAAATCCGGTTGCAACTTTAGGTGCTGGTCTGACTTTGCCTTTCCTGCAATGGAATGACATGAAACGTGATCTGCAAGTCAATGAGCTGGAATATGAAAAAGCCATTATCCAGTATCGCCAGACCATGTATGAAGCCTTTGCTGATGTGGAAAATACCTTGTCGAATCGTACTGAGCTCACTAAGCAGGTTGCATTACAGCAACGCAATGTTGAGCTGACAGAAAGAACTGAACGCTTGACTGAAGTGCGTTATCGTAATGGTGCGGTGGCGTTGAAAAACCTGCTGGATGCACAGGAAACTACGCGCAATGCGCGGCTGTCTTTGGTGCAAACCAGACAGAACCAGTACAATGCTTATGTCACCTTGATGCAGGCATTGGGTGGTAGCCCGATTAAACAATTACCTTAACAAAGCTTGATCCATAAAAAAACCGCTGTCAGACAGCGGTTTTTTAGCTCATATGATTTGAGTCAGTTTATTTCATTTGCAAATACGCATTCACATTTTTCAATAATTCAGTGGATCGCTCATGTCCGAGTAAACTGCCTTTTTCCAGCCAGTCCCGTGCGATTCCGATATCACGCTCCACGCCAATTCCCTTGGTATATAAACGTCCAAGATGGCTATAAGCATCCGCATTTACCTGCGCTGCCGCCTGCTGATAATACTGTACGGCTTGCTCAATATTGCTCTCAACACCTTGACCCTGTTCATATGCTTCACCCAGAGCATTCAGTGCTACACCATTCTGCTGAGCGGCTGCTTTTTGCAGATAGCTCAAGCCTAAGGCAATATCCTGCGCAATCTGTTGGCCTTTAAGATATTTCAAGCCCAATTCTGCCTGTGCCTGGGCATGACCCAATTGCGCAGCCTGATGCAGATAACGATTGGCCAGCTCTGCATTATTGATATACACAGGATAAATGCCTAACAGGGCTTGATACAGAAACCATGCAGCCTCTTTCGAACCTTTCGCAACCGCCTGATTCAGGTACTGGACAGCTTTATCACGTATCGGTAAGGGATATTCAGCCAGACTATAAAACCGGCCGACGATATAAATTAAATCTGCTTCAGACTGAGCCACAATCTGCCAATAGTGCTGTGCCGCGCTCTGAATCATTTGTGTGGCTTTGGCAATGTCTTTTACTGTACCGACACCATTTAAATAACACAGCGCTAGCCCCATCTGTGCAGACACATCATCAGGACTAAGCTGATAGGCAGCCTGATATAACTCAAATGCTTTTTGCGGTTCGTTGGCCACCAGGTGCTGCTCAAAATACAGCGCAGCAATCATGCATAATGCAGGCGCATGCTGACTGTTGGCCGCTTCCGACCAGTAACGAAATGCCATGGTTTCATTTTTATCAACATACCAGCCATGAAAATAAGCCAGCCCGATTAAAGTCTTGGCTTGTGCATCGGCATGCTCTTTGGACTGCTGCAATAAATGCTGGAACACGCGTTGAAGCTGGTCGGTATCGATACGGCCTTGTAACACACCGGCATAATAATCATAGAGACCTTTCTGGTCACCGAGACTGATACAACGTTTAATAAATTGCAGCGATTGCGTCAGGTCTTGGGGCAGAATCTGACCATGCGCATAATCATCGGCGATTTGCTGATTGGCAGCCAAATGATCTTGCTGTGCCGCCAGAAACAGATAATGAATTCCTTGCACTAAATCTTGGGTTGTTGAATCTGCCAGATAATACTGGGCCAGCTGATACTGCGAATTGGCATGACCCTGTCCGGCATTTTGAATTAACAATGCCAGACGCTGTTTTTCTGCAGTCATCTCGTTTTGAGGCTGACCTTCGGTAGAAGAAAGTTCAGTAATACGATATTGGGCATCCAGATTGCCACGTGCTACCGCATGTCGGTACCAATACAAAGCTTTTTCCGGGTCAGCCTGTTGATACGCCTCCCCTTCATGAATCTGCCCCAAATGATAGGCTGCTTCATCACTGCCCAAGCGAAAGGCTTTGTCCAGGTAGCTGATGGCTTTTTCAGTATTTTGCTCATGCCCTAGACCTTGCAGATGCATTAGGCCCATACCTACATAGGCTTGTGGAATTTCCTGTTGCTGAGCCAGTCCCTGATAAATCTGATAGGCACGTTCATAATTCGGATGTTCCGGATCTGAACTCAAACGTGCTGCATGTTTCAGTTGAGCATCAATCTGCTCAATCCATAAATCATGTTGTACAGCCTTCGCCTGATCACGTTTCACCGGATCCGGACGTTTCCACATCCAGATCGCCAACGCCCCTATCCCCAAAATCAGTACCAGCAAGAACCACATAGCTGCTCCAAAACATTATTTTTGTTCTGCGAATGAATCCTTTCATTCTAAACGCCAGTTTAAAAAAAGCACATAGATTGTGCTTTTTATTTTTTAAATCAGGCTTCTGCTCTTTTATTATCGAGTTTTTTCAAGCCTTCTGCTACAGCGACCATGGCAAAGCTTGAAGTTACCACCACGGCAGAGCCATAACCACCACAGCGCAAGCCGGCACTGGCGCAGACATCGGCACTGGAGAATGGATTATCGATGGAATAGACACAAGTAATGCCGAATTTTTCTTTGGGCTTTTTGCAGATGCCTTTGCTGCGTAACTGGGCACGTAATTTGGCCAGCATCGGATCCTGTTCGGTTTTAGATAAATCGGCGACCCGAATTTTCAGCGGGTCCAGTTTACCCCCTGCCCCGCCCGATACAATTAAAGGAATCTTGTTAAAGCGACAATGTAGCATCAGAGCAAATTTGGCTTTGACATCGTCAATACAGTCGAGGATTAAATCTGGATCACCTGCTAAAGTTTCTTTGATATTTTCAGGCGTCAGGTAATCATCAATCAGATTAATTTTAATGCGTGGATTAATTGCGCGGCAACGCTCGGCCATGACTTCAATTTTTTCATGACCCAAGGTGGTACTCATGGCAGGTAACTGACGGTTAATATTAGATGCGGCCACCACATCCATATCGACCAAGGTCAGCTCGCCCACACCACTACGTGCCAGTGCTTCTACCGCCCATGAACCTACGCCCCCGATACCAATCACCATCACATGACTTTTTTCATAATGGTTAAAGCTGTCTTCTCCATAAATTTTGGCAACACCAGCAAAACGGCGGTCATATTCATCATCTTGAAGCAGGTCGGTCATAGGTCATCTATAGCAATAAAAATACCAGATCATTTTAACAAAATCCGCTTTTCTTTACCGCCACTAAATTTTTGATCGATTTAAATGACATTCAGACCGGATGAGAGCGACAACCCACTCGAGATTGATTAAAATATCAACAAATTAATTCTATGTCATTTGGCCAAAAGGAGTGAAATGTCATGCTATTTAACACCCTTTTGGGTTTGAACATACTTTGTATCGGGCTTTATTTTTATGTTCTGATCAGCCAAAAAAACAAAATTTATTATCTCAGTATTCTCATTCGTTTAATGACTTTAGGATTATTTGGCTTGGTTATTTTCGATCGTTATGAAACACAGAATCATCTGATCATGTTATTGCTCTTGTGGGTAGGCTTTGAAAGCATGGAGCAGTTTTACGCTAGAAAAAAATCCAGTTCAGTAAAATAAAAAAGAGGCTTGCGCCTCTTTTCAATTCATCGGAATTTAGTCTTTATTCATGATAAAGAAATATTGACGATAATATTTCAGTTCTGCAATCGAATCGCGAATATCATCCATCGCCAGATGCGAGGCATTTTTCTTGAGACCGCTCATGATTTCCGGGCGCCAGCGTTTGGCTAGTTCTTTCACTGAAGAGACATCCAGATTACGGTAATGGAAATACTGTTCCAGTTCAGGCATCAAACGGTGCAGGAAGCGACGATCCTGACAGATCGAGTTACCACACATCGGTGAAGATTTTGGATTGACCCATTTTTTCAGGAATTCAAGGGTTTGCTGCTCGGCATCCTGAGCGGTCAGTTTACTGCGACGCACACGCTCAATCAGACCGGACTGACCATGCTGGCGAGTGTTCCACTCATCCATGGCATTTAACAGACGTGCAGGCTGATGTACCGCAAGCACAGGACCTTCAGCCAAAATATTCAAATTGTCATCGGTTACAATTGTTGCAATTTCAATAATTTGATCATTGTCTGTGTCTAGACCTGTCATTTCAAGGTCAATCCAAATCAGGCGGGTATCAGCGGTACTGCTCATAAATGTGCAATCTTATTGGGTTTAAAAACAACTATAGTAGCAAATTAATTACATCTTGGGTGTCATTCGGGGGCTGCTTCATGCTATTTTTGCCATCTGATTTACCCGGTTTTTTTAGGATATGAATGGCCTTAATACGTAAGCGTCGTCTGACAGAGCAACAACAGCGCCGCATTCAGAAACAACAGAAAACACGTCAAGAAGATCTCGATACCTCCAGTGATCTTGAAGGTTTAGTGGTGCAACATTATGGCCGCCAACTTGAAGTGCAAGCTTTGTCTCGCCCTGACATTCACCCTGAAAAACCTGTGGTCGCCGATGGTGAGCCTGAACCTTTCTGGAAAGAGATTGAACTGGACAGCGTCTGGCGCTGTCATACTCGAACCAATCTGGATTTATTGGTCACGGGTGACCGGGTCAAATGGCAAGCCGATCCGAATACCGGTTTAGGAATTATCACCGCGATTCATCCCCGAAAATCCTTATTGACACGCCCCGACCGCTATCACAAGGTTAAACCGGTAGCGGCCAACATTTCACTGATTGTGATCGTGTTTGCACCATTGCCTGAGCCAGCGCCGGGCCTGATCGACCGTTATCTGGTGGCCTGTGCCGATGCCGATATTCCTGCATTGCTGGTGATGAATAAAGCCGATTTGTTAAAAGAAAACGATCCGATTCTGACTCTGCTGCAAGAATATCAAGATCTCGGTTATGAAGTGATGCAGACCCAATCCGATGGCGACCTGACTGCACTGTCTAATCGTCTGGAAAATGAAACGGTGGCTTTCGTCGGTCAATCTGGTGTGGGTAAAAGCACGCTGATTAATGCGATCGTGCCGGATGCCGCACAGAAAACCAATATTATTTCGGAAAACTCGGCACTCGGTCAACACACCACGACGTCAACGCGCTTGATCGGTTTTGGTGAAGGTGCGGCCCTGATTGACTCTCCGGGAATTCGTGAATTTGGCCTGTGGCATCTGACTTTAGATAAGGTACAAAGCGGCTTTCCTGAAATTGAAAATCTGCTCGGCCATTGTCAGTTCCGTAACTGTACCCATAAGCATGAAAAACAATGTGCTTTGCGTCAGGCTGCGGCCGAAGGTGAAATTTTGCCGCGCCGACTGGACAGCTATTTACGTTTAATCGACGAAATCACTGAAGCACAGCAAAAAAATTAATTTTCTTAACCCTTGGCCCTTGAAGCGGTGATTTTGATCACCATATTTATGAGCTATACTCTTGGCAATTTTAAAATTGTAATTAGGTGAATTGTGGAACGTTGGTTCGAGTTTATGGGGAATCACCCCTTCTTATTTGGAACACTCGCGGTATTAGTGGTTTTGTTCTTCATTATCGAAGGTCAACGTAACGGTCGCAAAATTTCTCCGCAATCGCTGGGAATTTTAGTCAAAGCAAAAAATGCCATGCTGGTTGATCTACGTGATGCCAAAGACTTCCGTGAAGGTCATATCAGCGGCAGCCGTAATATTCCATATAGCCAGATTACAAAACATGTTGAAGAGCTGAAAGCATCTGATCGCCCTTTGGTGTTCATTTGTAACCTTGGACAGGTGGCTGGTACTGCATTACAGCAGGTTGGTCATGCCGATGCCTACCGTCTTGATGGCGGCGTCAGCAACTGGAAAGCTCAAGGTTTACCTTTGGTGAAAAGCAAATAATCCACGAACAGGAGATTGATCATGGCTGAAGTTACTATTTACTCGACGACAGTGTGTCCTTATTGCGTGCGTGCAAAACAGCTACTGGAACGTAAGGGTGTGGCATATAAAGAGATTAACTTGTCTCAAGAAGCGCCTGAAGTACGTCTTGAATTGATGCAGCGTACCAATCACCGTACCGTGCCACAAATTTTTATTAATGATCAGTTCATCGGTGGTTTTGACCAACTTTATGCTTTAGAGCGTGAAGGCAAACTTGATGAATTGCTGGCTTAACCTTACTAAAATTATCACTTCATATTAAGGATCAAAAAATGAGTGAAGAACAACAAGCTCAACCACAATTGGCATTAGAGCGTATTTATACCAAAGATATTTCTTTTGAAGTTCCTGGGGCGCAAGTTTTTACCAAGCAATGGCAACCTGAGTTAAACATCAATCTTTCTTCTTCTGCAGAAAAAATTGATGAAACTCATTTTGAAGTAGCTTTGAAAGTCGTGGTTCAAGCGACCAACGAAGGTGATACCGCGTTTATCGTTGATGTCACTCAAGCTGGTATTTTCCTGGTGGATGGCGTTGAAGAAGAGCGTCTTCCATACATCCTAGGCGCATACTGCCCGAACATCCTGTTCCCGTTCCTACGTGAAGCAGTGAATGATATGGTGACTAAAGGTAGCTTCCCACAATTGCTATTGACTCCAATCAACTTCGATGCTGAATTTGAAGCCAATATGCAACGTGCGCAAGCCGCTGCTGTGGATGGTCAAGCTTAATCGCTATCCTTCAAATCTAAAAAAGACCACTTATGCGGTCTTTTTTATTGCCTTGAGTGGCCTCCCCCTTTATCAAAGGGGGAATGAGGGGGATTTTAATCATTTCCTCACTCAGAGAAAGAAGTCATTCCCCTCTCTCTAACTCTCTCCCTGAGGGAGAGAGGATTTATAGGACTTATTCCGCATCCGCCATCAAATCAGCGCTCATACCTACCGTATTGAAACCGGCATCGACATACAGGATTTCACCGGTAATTCCGTTAGCCCATGGCGAGCACAGGAATAATGCGGCATTACCGACATCTTCAATCGTCACATTACGTTTTAATGGAGCAACTTTCTCATTCAGGTCAAGCATTTTACGGAATGATTTAATACCTGAAGCTGCCAAGGTACGGATTGGACCCGCAGAGATCGCGTTCACACGAATACCTTCCTGACCCAAGCTAGACGCCAAATAACGTACGCCTGCTTCTAAAGAGGCTTTGGCCATACCCATCACGTTATAGTTTGGCATTACACGCTCAGAACCTTGATAGGTCAATGTCAGCAAACAGCCTTGACGGACTTGCAGCAAAGGTTTTGCCGCACGTGCCATTGCAATAAAGCTATAAGCACTGATGTCATGTGCAATATTAAAGCCTTCACGATCCGTGATCTCGGTGAAGTCACCATCTAGCGTATGTGCCGGTGCAAAACCGATAGAATGCACTACGCCGTCCAGACCATCCCAGTGTTTAGCCAGTTCGGCAAATGCATGGTCAATTTCAGCATCGACTGCCACATCACAAGGAAAAACCAGTTTCGAACCAAACTGTTCAGCAAAGTCATCTACCCGCTTTTTCAGCTTTTCATTTGGATAAGTAAAAGCCAATTCAGCACCTTCACGATGCAATGCTTGAGCAATACCAAAAGCAATCGATAATTTACTCGCAATGCCCGCGATCAAGAAGCGCTTACCCGCCAAAAGTCCTTGTGCCATGTGAATCTCACCTAAAAGAATGTATATGGCATGATGCCAAGTCTGAAGCATTTTAGAAATTGCATAATGCACCTTTTTTTCGATTTATGATGAACTGGGAATTTAAGACTGAGTTAAGAGTATTAACTTAAATGGTCAGATGCAGGGCCTGATGAGTATTTTGCCAGAGCTGTTCAGCCAGTTCCTCTTTGTGCATATGCAGGCTCTTTGCCAGTCCTTGCAGCACATAAGGTAAATTTGCAGGTGTATTTCGGGTACGTTGCTCGGTCGAGCTTTGACAACAGAGTGGCGTCATATCCGGACAGTCAGTTTCCAATACCAAATGTTCTGGTCCGACATACTGCACCACTTGATGAAGTTTTTTGGCATTTAGATTGGTGATTTGCCCGGTGATGCCCAGTTTGAATCCCAGCTTGATAAAAGCCTTGGCTTCCTCAATCCCACCACCAAAGGCATGCGCAATGCCGCCCTGTTTAAACTGCTGCTGTTTTAAAATCTGCAAAACCTCCGCATGCGATTTGCGGATATGCAGCAAAACCGGCTTATCAAATTGCTGTGCCAGTTCAAGCTGTGCAGCAAAAAAATCTTTTTGCTTCTGAAAAATTTCCGCCTGTTTGTGCTGTTTTAAAAAGGTATCCAGACCGATTTCGCCAATGGCAATGCATGGTTCAGTTTTGAGCAGCCGTTCCAAATCGTATAGATGTTCAGCCTGATGCTGTTCAATATAAAACGGATGCAAGCCGGGTGCCAAATGGCTTTGCGGGGCATTTTCCAGATCATTGATGAAGTGATGGGTCCTTAACAAATCTTGAAAACGGTTTTGCAAAAAACCAATTAAAACCAGATGATCGACACCTACCGCTTTGGCCGTATAGGCCAACTGTTCCCGATCAGGATCAAAATCGGGAACATCAAAATGGGTATGCGTATCAAACAGTTTTAAGGTCATTTGGCTTTTGCAGCAGATGCTGGCTGTGCCTCGGAGGCAGCTTTTTCAGTTTGAGGCAGATATTCGGGTTCCAGCACACCTTGTAACTGCTCATAAGGAATCATCAGACGTGGCAAGCCAACAACATATGGCCCAATTTCATATTCGGCATACTGCAATATCAAGCCGTCTTTGCCCAGATAGAAGTTATCGGTAAGCTTGAACTTCCAGGCCTGTTCATATTCGGCGACATCTTTGGCCAGCTTGGACTCTACTACCCAGGTTTTAAACGCATCATAAGCACGCGCTTCCAGTTGGGCTTTCTGTTTGACCGCAATAATGTCATCCAGCTTGATCAGCTTTTTCTGTTCCAGATCAAAATTATAATAAGTCTGTGCAGATGCCCCGTGTGCGCCTCCCAGATAATAACTGCTGTTCAAAACTACTGTCGCTAGAGGATCACCCGAATGCAGAATCTTGGGCTTAATCATCAGGCTAATACTATGACTGGCACTCAGGGCCTTGAGCTCTTTATCCAGATTCAAGAAAGTCTGCATATAAGGTTGAGTTTGCTGCTCAAGCTGCTGTTTTGGTGTCACCACTGTTGCTAAAGCAGCTTTGGGTTCAGAGGCGGCAACGTCTGCTTCGCTGGCAACGCTCACTTTTGCCGGTTCAATCGCATCAAGAGACAGGATATTTTTCAACTGTTGCAGAATCTGCTGGTCGATCCATTCATCAATAAAGCTCTGATTACTGTTCAGACGTTCGATCGAGATTTCCGGACAGCTTTTGTCTTCACATTCTGGAATCGCCAGCTTGAGCTTTTCGGTATCGCCGCTGAGTTTAAGTGCTTCAGCTTCGGCTTGTAGCACCTCGGAAGCACTTGATTCTTCCGGCTCATTACTCTTCGGCTGGCACGCACTCAGCAAGATCGCTGATGCCAGGATAGATAGACAAAAGATATTCTTGTATTTTGGCATTCATTCACCTTTTTGGAACCTGTAATCTCGCAGGATCATGAGCTTTAAAACATATGCTGATAGATATCAGCTTTCAAGACCTGTTGTGTTTGTTGTTTTGTTAAATAAATATCCAGTTGTTTGGCATCTTTGCTAATTTCATGGCTGCGAAAATGCAGACCAATGCCTTCCTGATCAAAGAACCAGTCAGCCTGTCCCCAATACAGTTTTTTCGGTGCTTTCTGCTGAACTTGCTGATCGTTTTCTTTGAGCCATGTCTCATAAGCTTGTTGAATAATCTGATCCATTAATAACTGTTGCTTAGGATCAATAATATCCAGTGGAGTCAGCATTTTCTGCTGGCGACGATCAGCCACAAAAAAATAATAGCGCTCATGCACGCTGACATTTTCCTGTTTGGTATCGACCCCAATCTGCATCAATACATATTGATTGCGCTGGTAGGGAATGCGGGTATATAGCGATAACTCATAAGCCTTGTTCAGATTGAGCTGCGCCTGCCAGGCATCCGATTTTTTTACATAGGCATTGATCGCCTGCTGTAAATTCATGTCCTGTTTCAACCCAATTTGATCCTGGATCACTTTGGCCTGCTGCTTTTCAATCCATTGGTTCATCCATGGATCAACCGTATGCAAGGTCTGAATATCCAGATTGATACAGTTTTTATTTTCACAAAATGGCAAGGCAATTTTAGCCGGCTGCTCTTGAATATTCAGATAAGGCAAAACATCTGCGGTCTGCTGAGCTGCGGTCATTTTCTCATTTTGCGGAGTATTAACAGGCTCTTTTTCGCTTTGATCACAGCCACTCAGGACAAGACTTAAACCAATCACAGAACCGAGGACGACTTCCTTGCTGAGCTTCATTCTCTTTGCTATATCTATCGAGTTATTAATTGCTTAAATGTAGCATAAAATAAAACAGCTTCCGGAGAAGCTGTTTGATATTTTTAAACTTTAGCTGCGGAACGTTAAAGTTTAGTGTTCACGCGTATTGTGGAACACGATGTCCGGATAACGTTCTTGCATCAGCTGCAAATTCACGCGGCTTGGTGCGAGATATGTCAAATGACCACCACCATCGACAGACAACTGGTCATGAGCTTTTTTCTTGAATTCGTTGAATTTCTTCTCATCATCGCAAGACACCCAACGTACTGTGTTGATGCTGACCGGTTCGTAAACACAATCAACTTTGTATTCTTCTTTCAGACGGTAAGCCACCACTTCAAATTGTAGCACACCTACAGCACCCACGATCAGATCGTTGTTATTCTGCGGCATGAATACCTGGGTTGCCCCTTCTTCTGAAAGCTCTTTCAGACCTTTTTGCAGCTGCTTGGATTTTAATGGATCCTTCAAGCGGACACGACGGAACATTTCAGGCGCAAAGTGTGGAATACCGGTGAACTGAAGTTTCTCACCCGAGGTAAATGTATCGCCAATCTGGATGGTGCCATGGTTATGCAGACCAATAATATCACCCGGCCAAGCTTCTTCCAGATGCTGACGATCACCGGCCAGGAAAGTTAAGGCATCGCTGATGCGCACATCTTTATCCAGACGCACATGCTTCATCTTCAGGCCTTTTTCATACTTGCCTGAACAGATCCGCATGAAAGCAATACGGTCACGGTGTTTCGGATCCATATTGGCCTGAATTTTAAAGACAAAACCGGTGAAGCCTTCTTCATCCGCTTCTACCACACGATCTTGGGTCGGATGGGCTTTAGGAGATGGCGCATATTGACTGAAGGCATCCAGAACATGGTCGACACCAAAGTTACCCAAGGCTGTACCGAATAGAACAGGCGTTTGACGACCGGCCAGGAATTCTTCACGATCTAAAGGCTCATTGGCCATTTGTACCAGTTCCAGCGATTCTTCAAATGCCGCCCAAGCCAGCTCACCGACTTTCTCACGAAGATCAGGATAGTCATAACCATCTCGCACTTCGATCTCAGTAATCACTGAACCGAAACCGGCTTTATACACGTAGAATTTTTCTTCGATTAAATTGAATACACCGGCAAAATCACGGCCAGTACCGAGCGGCCAGGTGATCGGAACACATTTAATTTTCAGAACGTTTTCGATTTCATCCAGCAGCTCAAGCGGTTCACGAATTTCACGGTCCATTTTGTTGACGAATGAAATGATCGGTGTATCGCGCATTCGACACACTTCCATCAGTTTAATGGTACGGTCTTCGACACCTTTTGCCCCGTCAATCACCATCAGCGCAGAGTCTACTGCGGTTAGGGTACGATAGGTATCTTCCGAGAAGTCTTCATGTCCCGGGGTGTCCAGAAGATTGATCATCTTGTCTTTAAAAGGGAATTGCATTACCGAGGTCGTAATCGAGATACCACGCTCTTTTTCCATTTCCATCCAGTCCGATGTTGCGGCCCGGTCAGATTTACGGCTTTTTACCATCCCGGCAACCTGAATGGCCTGACCCCATAACAGCAATTTTTCTGTCATGGTGGTTTTACCGGCATCGGGGTGGGAAATAATAGCGAACGTACGTCGCTGGGCGACTTGTGCCGCCAGTTCTTGCTTAAAGCTCATGAAATATACCTACTGCTCAATGCACAGCATTCGAGATCAAATTCGATCAATATGAAAAAAATTGGCGATATTGTAGCAGAGTTTCAGGGTGGAGTTCCGTGAGCCATATTGTCTATCCTGACGCTCAATCAATTAGAGCGCTATTAATGGAATTGTAAATTTTCTAAACGTTGTTCATCTACCGGCAAACCCAGTAAAAAACCTTGTAATTGTTCACAACCGAGCCGGGTTAAAATTTCTGCTTGCGCTTCTGTTTCAACACCTTCGGCGGTCACCACCAAGCCCAGTTTTATGGCCAGCTGAATAATGCTTTCCAGAATCATTTCTTCTTTGGAGCCGACTGCCAGATTTTTGATAAATTCCCGGTCAATTTTTAATTCATCTACGGCGAAATTCTTTAAATAGAGAAAACTGGAATGCCCTGTACCAAAATCATCAATGGCTAGACGGATGCCCATTTGTCTTAAGCGCTTAAAGCTGCGCATACTCACATCAATATGATGCATGGCAGTCGATTCAGTAATCTCGATCATTAAATGCTGAGGACTGATTTTATATTGTGCAAATAACTTTTCTAAAGTACTAAACAGATGCTTATGTTCAAATTGTACCGCAGACAAATTGACCGCGATAGGGAAAAATTCAGTATGTGTCCGTTGCCATTTTTGAATCTGCTGACAAGCCAGTTCCAATGCCCAATAGCCCATTTGAATAATCAGTCCGGTTTTTTCAGCTGCCTTGATAAACAGATTCGGGCCGAGCAGCCCAAACTGGGGATGGTTCCAGCGAATTAATGCCTCTACCCCACACAAGCTACGATCCTTGGTCCAAAACTTGGGCTGATAAAACAGCACAAACTGCTGTTCTTCCACGGCTTTATATAGATCATTAATCAGGGTACTCTGACTCTTGCTTTCATCCTGATCGGTAGAGTAATTAAAGACTGAATAGGTATTGCGTCCCTGATACTTGGAACTCAGCATCGCGGCATCAGCATTGACCAGCAGATCCTGTAAATTTTTGCCGTGCTCCGGATACATGGCAATACCAATACTGCCCGAGATATGAATACTCTTGCCTTCAATCAGGAAACTTTCCTGAATCAGTTCAAGAATCTGTTCTGACATTTTTGCAGCTTTGGCGACTGAAGTATTTTCCAGTACCAGCAGAAATTCATCCCCACCGATTCTGAGCAGCTTGGAATGATGGCCTAATAACAGATGAATCCGCGTGGTCAATTGAATCAGCAACTGATCGCCGACCAGATGGCCAAACACATCATTGACTGCCTTAAAACGATCCAGATCGATATATAAAAAAGCAATTTCATGCTGCTGTTCGGACTGACCTGAAAACAGCAGATTTGCATATTCAGCCAGATACAAACGGTTAGGTAATTTGGTCAGATTGTCCTGAATGGTTTGATTTTCAATTTGTTGATTGGCCCATGCAAGCTGACGGTTGCGTAATCCCACACGCAGTTCGGACACGATGATACAAATCAGCGTTACCAGCAGCAATCCACTCATCAGTATCATGGCCAGAAATAGCTGATCATGTGCCTGAACTAATTCCGGTGACTGTTGCATATGGGCGGCAGTAAAATTGAATGACATCATGCTAATAGAGTGCATGCCAAAGATGCTGAGTGCGATCACACCTAATACGAGAACTGACCGGAAAAATGACCAAGTACTTCTGGTACTTAACCAGAGGATAAACATAGAGGCAATGCATATCACCAGAACAGACAGGAGCAGCATCCCCAAATCCATCTCATATTTATTCAGCACAAAACTTGCTGTCAGCCCAATAAAATGGATCAACCATATGAATAGGCCCAATAGCATGGCGGTTAGCATTAAATTGAAGGTTTTAAAGTTTAGCTGTAAAGCGCCTGAAGCAAATTTTTTAATCCGTGCGATGAGATAGCAAGCAACCAATGCAGAAAGAATGGACCCGATGAACAGACCAATATCATGCTGAATATCAATCATAAAAAATGTTCCCCAGCGGTGATCATTTTTATTATGCTCTGCACTGATATTTCCATTTTCACCCGATCAAATTTGAACTCAGTAAAATCTCAAGACTGACTATCCATGCAAGCCAATTGGTCTGCAACAACATCAGTCTTAACTAAAATTTAGAATTTATATTTCTTTCTTTTGAAGTTGAGAATTGCCCCAAAAATAAAACTCAACAGAAAAATAAAATACAACTTATATATTAGAAGTGTTTCAAATTTAAGCAAATATTTAGCTTCATTTTTTTAGCTCATTTATTCGATCACCATCACAATTTTTTTCTTTTTATTTAGACAGATGGCACTTCATAGCAAAATTTTATTTGTTCTTTCGTGCAGATTTGCAAAATAAAAAAATAGCCTGTCGAAACAGGCTACTTTTATCAACGACCAATGAGGCTAAAACTTAGGGTTTTGCTTGTAATTTGGCATAGTCCAGTAACACATTTGCCGCTTCAATCACAAACGCTTCTTCTTCAGGCAGAGCCGGACGTTCTTTGGCCTTCATCTTGGCACGCGTTTCAATCAAGGCATCCAGTGAAGCCTGATAACTTTCCCAGTTTGGATAAGGTTTCAGACCTGTTGCAGCACGACGAGTGTTTTCTGCGTCCAGCGTTTTTTGCTCCATGGCAATCAACTCAGCTTTACGCTGTTGCAAGTCCAGTACCTGACGTTTCTCTTCTTCGGCTTTCTTCATCACGGCTTTACGCTGTTCTAAATACTTGAACTGAGAATCCAGTGTGACCCGTTGCTGAGAAAGTTTGGCCAATTCAGGGACGTATTTCTGTACAGCCCCTTCACGTTTAAATGGTGCCGTTGGAATGGTATCCCACTGCAAGGCATTTTTAGCCTTACGCTCACCAAACTCTTCGTTATAAATATCGACCAGTTTAATGTCTGGAACAACCCCTTTATTCTGGGTACTGCCACCGGTCACACGGTAGAATTTACGCTGCGTCAATGTCGCCTGACCATGCGCCAGACTATCCAGTTGCACCTGTGCTGTACCTTTACCGGTGGTGGTACTGCCAATCACAATCCCGCGTTCATAATCCTGAATCGCAGCAGAGTAAATTTCACTGGCCGATGCAGAGGCCAGATTCACCATCACTGCCAATGGACCAGCATAAGTTTGTGCACCGCCATCATCATCTTCAAAGACGCTGACATTGCCATTGCCATCACGGATCTGCACCACTGGACCAGACTTGATCACCTGCCCCAACATACGCGCCACTTCTTCCAGTGAACCACCTGGGTTATTCCGTAAATCGACAATAATCCCGGCAACATTCTTCGCTGCCAGCTCTTTCAAGGCTTTGTTGGTATCTTCAGACACCGAACGATAATCGGTACCGGCACGGCGTGCACGATAGTTCAGGTAGAACGATGGAATTTCGATCACACCATATTGATATTTCTTGCCATCGCGTTGAATGTCGACTACACGCGTACGTACACCGGCATCTTCTTCCTGAATCACATCGCGGGTAATGGTCACATTACGTGCCTGCCCCATGGCAGCACCCGCACCGAGTAAGCGTAAAGTCACTTTCGTGCCACGTTTACCACGAATCAGACCGACAATTTCATTACTTGGCCAGCCAATGACATCGACCATCTGCTCGCCGTCTTGTGCCACACCAATGATACGATCCCCTGATTTCACCTGACCAGATTTGCTGGCCGGACCACCTTCAACGATGGTTTCAATCTTGGTGTAATCTTCATTGCCACGTTCTGGACGAATCGATACGCCGACGCCTTCCAGCTGTAAAGTGGTCTGACGATTCAGCTCCATCGCATCCACAGGCGGGAAGTAATTACTGTGGGGATCATAAGTCAGCATCATCGCGTTCAGTGTCTTGTCGAGCACATCATCACTTTTGACGCGGCTGAGACGTTCCAGTTGACGGGTATAACGCTTGGTCAAGGTTTGCGCAGGCGTTAGATCTTCAGGACCAGTCAGGTCTTGTCCATTGGCCAATTCCGGATTGGCTTTCAGCGCTTTCTGCTTGGCCAATTCCTCTTCTTTACTGATGGTCAGATTGATCAGCTGAGACACCAGCATTTTTGACCAGTGCGCACGCTGTTCAGCCTCAGTTTTAAAGAATGGCGCTTTCTCACGATCCGTTTCGATATAAACATTTGGCTGATTCAGATTCTGCGGTTTTTTCAGCTCATTCAACATATAGGTGTAGAACTGGTGCAAGCGCTGTTGATATTGCGCATGCATTTCATAAGGACCAGACAAGTTGCCGGCTTTCAGATTGGCACCAAAATTGGCACCATAGCGTTTCTTATAGTTTTCAACTTCTGGGGCCAGAAACAGACTGTGTTCCGGATCAAGACTATCAATATAGAAATCAAAAATACGCTGGGAAGTCTGGGCATCCAGACGCATATTTAAATAGTGCTGACGGTCAACCAGGGTTGCCAGCTGACGTGACACCAGCGCCTGCTCTTGAGATGGCTGAATTGCTTTACTGACCACTTCATTACTATTGGCCGCAATCGCATCATTCACTACATGGGTAAAAAAGAATCCACCTGTCGCAATCGCAACTGCGCAAGCTATAGTTTGAAATTTCATAAATAATTCGTACTTCCTTGGCCTAGAGACCAATGTGACCGTGTTGCTTTTCGACCAGAATTTAACGTATTCAGCATCTTAAACAACTTAATATGTTTATGTCGTGTAGTTTTATCATATTCTGTGCTGACAAAGTGTAGCAAATCATTGCAGAATTCAGGTATTGTTTTCTCCGAAAACTCTAAAACGGATTCCGCATATGATTGGCGCATTGATGCTCGACATCGCAGGCACAACCCTCACTCAAGAAGATATTGAACTATTAAGTGCGCCGCAAGTCGGTGGAGTGATTTTATTTGGTCGCAATATCGAATCTCCCGCCCAAGTCCGTGCTTTGACCGATCATATGCGTCAGGTGCGTCCTGATATTTTAATTGCAGTGGATCAGGAAGGCGGTCGTGTACAGCGTTTAAGACAAGGCTTTACCCTGCTGCCTGCCATGGGGAAATTTGGCGAACTTTATACGAGCGATCCACAGCGTGCCCTTGAACTGGCTGAAAAATGCGGCTGGCTGATGGCGACTGAAGTACTGGCTGTCGGAATTGATTTCAGCTTTGCACCGGTACTGGACCTGAATGACATCAGTGATGTGATCGGTGATCGTAGCTTTGCCCAAAATATTCAGGACATTATTCCACTCGCCAGCGCATTTCTAAAAGGTATGAAACGTGCCGGCATGGCCTCAACCGGTAAACATTTCCCAGGTCATGGTTCGGTTAAAGCAGACTCGCATGTTGCTGCAGCAATTGATACGCGCTCCTATGCAGAAATCCAGCAAAAAGACATGCAAACATTTATCCAACTGCAACCACAACTGGATGCGCTGATGCCGGCTCATGTCATCTATAGTCAGGTCGATCCCAATCCGGCAGGCTTCTCTGAATTCTGGATTCAGAAAGTTTTACGTCAGGAGCTTGGTTTTGACGGTGTCCTGTTCTCGGATGATTTAAGCATGCAGGCCGCATGTGTCGCAGGCGGTGCCGATGCCCGAATTCAGGCCTCACTCAAAGCTGGTTGTGATATGGGTCTGGTCTGCAATGATCGTGCAGCACAATGTATTGCACTGGAAGGGATTGTTGATTTGCCCCTCCCGAACCAGCAACGCCTGGAACGCATGCGCGGCAACATCCCGAACATCCAGATTGGTGACGAACTGGATCTGGGTGAAGAATGGCGCGAGATCCGTGATGAAATACTGGCATTTAAACAGAAATCCAGCTAAAACTTTTTAAATCCAATCAATATGAAAAAGGGACACGACAAGGTGTTCCTTTTTCATTATAGTAATGAAAAGGTTACACTATTATTTAATCAACTTAAAAATAAAAAAATAAGGTCAGAACAATATGACAGACTCACTTTCGCAACATCGCCATATTTCTTTTACGGCGCACTATACCGGCTATATCTGGTATCAAATGGGGATCTCACATCCAGCCTTTGTTACATCCAAAGGCAAGTTTCTGGCCAAACTACTGCATCCTCTTGAATCCTGGGCAGAGCGCCATGCTGGCGGTAGCATGCGGACTACACTTAAGCAGCGCCATCAGATGATTGATGAGCATCTGTGTCAACTAATTGAGCAACACCCACAACTTCAGGTTCTTGAAGTTGCCTGCGGCCTATCTCCACGCAGCTGGAATTTCAGACAGAAATTTCCCGCGATTAATTATCGTGAACTGGATCTGCCGGATATGGCCAAGATCAAGACCCAGGCTTTACAGCAGATTGATCAGCATGCACCTGAAGTCCTGACTGCCGATATTTTTAGTGAAGAGCTGGACTGTATTTTTCAGATGTTTAACCGCAACCAGCCCTTAGTGGTCATTAGTGAAGGACTGATTAATTACTTTGATCAGCAGATGTTACGCATTCTGATGCAGGGTATTACAGAAAATGCGCAGTATTTCCCGGCAGTTCACTATCTCAGCGATATTTATCCTGAACCGGTGAAAAATAAACTGGCGAACTTTATCTGGAGCAGTAGCCGTCTGCTTAAATTCATGTCTCGCAGTGCGTTTACCTTTCATTTTAAATCCCCCCAAGAACTGCAGCGCTTTTTTCAAGATGCAGGATTTGACCAGGTTGAGGTACAACAACCACAACGTTATTTTGCCGAGCCTCATCAGCCAAACCCGGCACCAGAACAAGATGAACATTTAGGTGATCTGGTCTGGATGATTCATGCAGTGAAAAAAAGCAGCGTTTAAGTATGCTGTTTTTTAATACTGATATTTTTTAAATTGCCGCATCAAAAACTTCGGCATGTTGCAACATTTTCTGCTGTTTTACAAAAGCCAATAAACGTTCTGCCACTTCAAAACTGCCATGTTTGAATAAGGCACGCAGCTGGGTGTCATCCTGTTCAAAGATCAGGCACTCAATCTGAAATTCCCCAGCTTCATCTTCCAGATGCAGGGCTAAGTCACGTGGATAAGCTGCTGCGCGCACTGCCTGTACTGGATCTAACTCCAGCAATACCCCAAAGAAATTCATGTCCACTATCTCTGCTTTTAAAATGAGATCAGAATGACGATGACTGAGAAAACGTTGTGAATCTTGCACCTGAATCCGCTCTTCACCGCGACGTTCAAGCTGCTGTATCTGCTCAGGGCTAAACGGAATAATTCCCGGCAACTGATCGACCGGTTCATCACGTAAGAAGGTTGCAAACAGATGCATGGTTTCTTTACGACGTTGTAACTGCGGTACATGATCGGCGCCTGCAATTTGTACATACTGCATATTCGGACATTGCAGGGCAAAATTGGCATTCTCATGTGGCAAGGTAAAACTGTCATATTGCCCACATGCCACCAGCACTTTGCACTGTGGAATCGGCACATTGGTCAGACGCAATAAACGGTTGCAATTGATATCATAACGATCCTGTTCGGTGGCCGTAAATTCCGCCATCTGTTTAAAGAACAAACGCTTTGCAGTCGGTGACATCCGGGTTTCTGTTAAACGTGCATGATTCACCAGGTACAAAATGACGGCCTGACCAAATTCATCCATACGCTGTTCTTTCATTAGATGCAAAGACTCTTCCAGCAGCATCCGCCAGCTTTTACGGGTTTTCTGCATCACACCCATCAGGATCATCCGATCGACCAGTTCAGGACGCTGATCTGCCAAACAGGAAGCCACCACTGAACCCAAGGACATACCTAGAATTGCCACTTGCGGCAGCTGCATCTGTTCCAGCCAGCGCCCCAGCATCGCAGCAAGGTCTTCAAGCTCCAGTGTTCCGGCAGACAGCCCCGTATCGACATTACTAATCTGCTGGTTGGCCCCCATGGACGGTAGGTCAATCAGAATGATGGGACCTGCATCAAAAAGCAGTTCTACACAGTATTTGTAGGAATTAAAATTCTGGAAAGCTCCCCCAACAATCACCATGGGTCTTAAATGCAAGGTATCCGGACGGGCGATCGCCATATATTCGATTTTCCAGCCATCCATCCAGGTGGTACGTGGCGGCTGCTTAAAACTGTGCTTATCATAAAGATCAAAAAAACCATCGTGGCTATGTTGTTCCAATACATGGGCGTCCATGTGGATAATGGAATTCATATTCCTTTTCCTCCGTCCTTGCCTTATTTTTATTGTGCAAGTCATGCTTAACAGATCTTATATTTCAGGCGCATTCCGGTGTGCCTGAACACGCATCCTGCTCTTTAATAATTATAAATGACATCAATGTCGCGTGTTTCATTCTATACAGAGCTGCTTTTCACAAGCAACCGCTTCAGTGACCACTTATCTGCTTTTAAACAGAAAACAATTTCAAAATGTTTAGAAGTCAGCGAAAACGGATGATTTTTAACAGATGGGCTTCATTGTGCAGCAGCAGGCTGTTAATATCGAAATGAAATTTCTAAGTGATCAAACCGCTATGCAAGAGTCTATTGAACAATACATGCAAACGGTAGGACAGCAGGCACGCCAAGCGTCTCGCATTTTGGCTCGCGCGTCCACCCAAACTAAAAATAATGCGTTATCCGCTATTTATACGGCTTTGGAAAATAGCCAAACTGCTATTTTGGCTGCTAACCAGAAAGATATGACCAAGGCGCATAACAACAATCTGGACCCTGCCCTGCTTGATCGCTTAGAACTCAACCCCGCACGCTTTAAAAGTATGTTACAGGGCCTAAAAGATGTCATTGGTCTGAAAGATCCAATCGGTGAAATTAGTGATATGGCTTATCGCCCATCCGGCATTCAACTGGGCAAGATGCGTGTACCTTTGGGTGTAGTCGGCATGATCTACGAGTCACGTCCTAACGTCACGTTGGAAGCGGCATCACTCGCGCTAAAATCAGGCAATGCGATTATTTTACGTGGCGGCTCAGAAGCTCTGGAATCGAATCAGGCAATTGCAGTCGCGATTCAGCATGGCCTGAAAGTCGCAGGCTTGCCTGAAGCTGCCGTACAGGTGGTAAATACGACTGACCGCGCTGCAGTGGGCCAGTTGATTACCATGACCGAATATGTGGATGTGATTGTGCCTCGTGGTGGCAAGAGCCTGATCGAACGGATTACCGAGGAAGCACGCGTACCGGTCATCAAACATTTAGATGGCAACTGTCATGTCTATGTGGAAGCTCAAGCGGACTTGTTGAAAGCCTTGCCGATTGCGCTCAATGCCAAAACCCATCGCTATGGCGTATGCAATGCCATGGAAACCCTGCTGGTCGATGAAAAAGTCGCTGAAGAATTCTTGCCACGCATTGCAGAGCTATACCAAGAGAAAAAAGTTGAACTGCGTGGTTGCCGGGAAACCCAGCGTATTCTTGGAGATGCAGTTATTACGGCCACTGAAGAAGACTGGTATACCGAGTATCTGGGTCCGATTCTGGCGATCAAAGTTGTTTCTGGTATAGAAGAAGCCATTGAGCACATCAACAAATATGGCTCGCATCATACTGATTCCATCATTACGGAAAACTACAGTCTGGCTCGCGAATTTCTGGCGGGTGTAGATTCAAGTTCGGTCATGATCAATGCATCTACTCGTTTTGCAGATGGTTTTGAATATGGCTTAGGCGCAGAAATCGGGATTTCGACCGATAAAATCCATGCTCGTGGCCCAGTCGGACTTGAAGGCCTGACTTCGCAGAAATGGATTGTCTTTGGTGATGGTCAGATTCGCCAATAAGTATTCAGATCGCTCATTTAAAACCGCCTCATTTATGAGGCGTTTTTTTATGGGCAGATAAATTCACACTGAAATAGATGGATCAGAACCTTCGGGTCATTTTATTGATAAATCTCTTTATAGAATTGTATGTAGAAACAATATTTGCCTTTTCAGGCGCTAAACTAAAAAACCAATCTGTTCTAAAATAAACTTTAAGCAGAATTGAGTATTCTTATTGATTATATTTTCAGCATCATTTTATTTATAAATGAAAACTATGAACTGATAAATTTTAGTTATTATTGTTAAATCGGTCGATAATGCTTAAGTCTAATCTGCTAAAGTCTATCTAGGACAGAAAAAAAACAAATGTTAAAACATATTCATTGATCTGGATTGCTGCTTCATTGTCCGCAATTGGGTCAAGCAAATGGACGAGAATTTTAATTAAAAATTGGGTAATCAATCGTGTCTAAATCAGTATTAGTTATTAATTGTGGCTCTTCTTCAATCAAGTTTGCATTACTTCTTGAGGAGCAGAATTTCCGTATTCATGGTTTAGCTGAGAACTTAGGCACAGAGAATGCTCGCATTAAAGGTGTGACGGTTGGCAATGAGCCGGTCGATATCCATATTCCATTTGCTGACCACAAAAAAGCACTTGAAGTGGGTCTTGAACGTCTGGCCAACTACCGTCCGGACGCGATCGGTCACCGTGTCGTACATGGTGGCAGCCTGACCAAGGCTGAACTGATCAATGACGAGATTATTGAAAAAATTCGTGAAGCAACGCCGCTTGCGCCATTACACAATCCGGCACACTTAATTGGTATTGAAGCAACCAAACGCTTATTCCCGGAATTACCACAAGTTGCAGTATTTGATACTGCCTTCCATCAAACCATGCCAGCGCATGCTTATCGTTATGCCCTGCCGAAATTTTTATATACTGCTCATGGTGTGCGTCGCTATGGCTTCCACGGGACTAGTCATGCCTATGTTTCAGAACGTGGTTCTGAACTGGCAGGTAGTTTCAAACAAGGTGGCTGGTTAACTGCGCATTTAGGTAATGGTAGCTCGACCTGTGCCGTTTGGAATGGGCAAAGTGTAGATACTTCAATGGGCTTAACTCCGCTTGAAGGCATTGTTATGGGCACACGCAGTGGTGATGTCGATCCAAGCCTGCATAGTTTCTTGGCGAAAAACCTGGGTTGGGACATTTATAAAATTGACAAGATGCTGAATAGCCAAAGTGGTCTTTTGGGTCTGTCTGACCTGTCGAATGACATGCGTACCCTGATTGAAGCTTCAGAACAAGGCAATGAAGATGCCGCACTGGCGATTGAAGTATTCTGCTACCGTTTAGCTAAATCTCTGGCAGCGTTGAGCTGTGGTCTGCCACGTCTTAATGGTCTGTTCTTCACTGGCGGTATTGGCGAAAATTCAGCCTATATCCGCGAAAAGACCATGACTTACCTGCCCCACTTCGGCTTCAATCTGGATAAAAACGCCAACAATGAATTGAAACGCGGTACTGAAGGTCGGATCGATTCAGGTACAGGCCCACAAATCTGGGTAGTGCCAACAGATGAAGAAGGCCGTATCGCACAAGAAGTTCAAAGTGTGGTTGAACTTGAGGTGGAGCGCAATACTGCAAAAAAGTCTAAAGCTGAGGTAACGCCTGCATAAGCAGGCTTAGCCACTTTTTAACTGATTTTTATTATTCTGCGACTGATATCACTTATGAAAACGATTTTATTGGTTCCCACTGGGGAAGGCGTAGGCTTAACTTCTGCATGTTTAGGCCTGATTTATGCACTAGAATGCCAAGGGGTAAAAGCTGGTTTCCTGAAACCTTTTGCCCAGGAATTGAATGAAATCGAAGACCGAACCACGGCTTTGTATCGTCATATTTCTCAAAGTGAAACTGTTGAACCCATCCGTTATAGCAAAGTCTTGCAGCAGATCAATCTGGGTGAACAGGATGAATTGCTTGAAGAAGCGGTACGTCTGCATCGTCAAATCGCCAAACAGCATGACCTGATTATTGTCGAAGGTCTGCTGCCAAATACTCAGGACAGTTTTGCCGATGATTTGAATGCTTCACTGGCACAAGCTCTTGATGCCAAAGTTATTGTGGTCAGCAATGCCAATATTCAGCAGCCAAGCCAAACCGCAGACAAAGTTGAACATCAGCTGCGTAATTTTGGTGGCGCTAGCTCTACCCGTCTGGCAGGTATCATGTTAATGCGCACCAAAGGCCTGCCTGAAGAATCTGCGCAGATTCCTGTCACGCTGAATCCAGATTTACGCCTTAAAGCTGAAACCGCCGAATTTATTACAGCTATTCAGCAGACGCATCCGCATATTGGTTCTGAAAAATTGCCAGTGATTGGCTTGGTGCCTTTCAGTAAAACCTTAAGTGTGCCACGCATGTCTGATCTGGCTGCCCATATTTCTGCTTACTGGATTAATGAAGGCGAAGCCAAACAGCGCCGTGTGCAACACAGTAGTCTGATTTCAGCCAATATTGAACATGAACTACATAAGTTTGTAGCTGGCGAATTAATTATTAGTGCCTCTGACCGGATTGATGTATTACTGGCAAGTAGTCTGGCCAGCAGTAATGGGATTCCTTTGGCCGGTCTGGTGCTGACTGAACATCAACAGCCAAATGATCATGTACTGGAATTCTGCCAGGCTGCCATCAAGCAAGGTTTACCGATTTTACATACACCACTCAGCACGTTTGAAACCGCACAAAAACTGGCAAATCTCAGCAATGAAATTCCAGTGGATGATACCGAACGTGCAGATCAGGTGACACGTTTTGTTTCAAGCCATATCAATCCGGAATGGCTGAATCAAATGTTGAATGGTTCTTATAAGCCACGTCTGTCACCTTCCGCTTTCCGTCATGAACTGGTACAGAAATCGATTGCTGCGAAAAAACGTATTGTACTGCCAGAGGGTGATGAACCGCGTACCGTACAGGCTGCGGCCATTTGTCAGGCGCGTGGTATTGCACAGTGTATTTTGCTGGCCAAGCCTGAAGCTGTGCTAGAAGTAGCCAAAGCTCGTGGTATTGAATTGCCTGAAGATCTGGAAATTCTTGATCCGGATCTGGTGCGTGAAAACTACATCGACAAGATGGTGGAGCTGCGTAAAGGCAAGCTCAACGAACTACAGGCCCGTGAACAACTGCAAGATACAGTAGTACTTGGCACCATGATGCTGGCGCTGGATCAGGTTGACGGTTTGGTGTCGGGTGCAGTGCATACCACGGCGAATACGGTACGTCCTGCTTTCCAGCTGATTAAGACTGCTCCGGATTACTCACTGGTATCTTCCGTATTCTTTATGCTGTTGCCAGATGAAGTCTATGTGTATGGTGACTGTGCGATCAATCCGGACCCTGATGCAGAACAGCTGGCTGAAATTGCAATCCAGTCCGCTGATTCTGCCAAAGCCTTTGGTATAGATCCACGCATTGCCATGATTTCCTATTCGACAGGAACTTCGGGTACTGGCGCTGATGTGGAAAAAGTCGCGGAAGCTACACGCATTGCCAAAGAACGTCGTCCTGACCTGTTGATTGATGGGCCATTACAATATGATGCAGCATCGGTGGAAAGCGTGGGGCGCCAAAAGGCACCTGATTCACAAGTGGCTGGACGTGCCAATGTATTTATTTTCCCGGATCTGAATACCGGTAACACGACCTATAAAGCGGTACAACGTGCTGCCAATGTAGTCAGTGTCGGGCCAATGCTGCAAGGCTTGAATAAGCCTGTGAATGACCTGTCGCGTGGTGCTCTGGTTGATGACATCGTGTTTACCATTGCCTTAACCGCGATTCAGGCCGAGCAACAAGAAGCTTAATACTTCTTGAATTTAAGTTTTCCAAACCATCTGATTGAAAAATCAGGTGGTTTTTTTGTAGAAAAATAACCCTAGCTTCAATAAATTTAGCACGTGATCATCATCTCATTTTAATACACAATAAAAATGCCAGTCTTTCGAACTGGCATTTTCAACGATTACCCATAAAGTCTGTGACATAAAAAATTGAGCTGAGGCAGCCCTGCTTTTCAGTCCACTGACTTTAATTTTTTATAAGGTGGTCCACTCTTTATGCACGTCTTCCGCCGTTTTATTGAGCACCACACTATCGTCTTTGATTTCGCTTACCCAACTCAAGGGAATCAGATGATGCTCATTATTTTCATCATCACTTCTTGTTAATTTAATTGAATCCTGACCTTCTAAATGGTCCACCTTCCCGACTTGAGTACCACATGAAGCAATGACTGAAGCATGTTCTTTAATATCACTTGCATTAAAATTGTTCATTCTACTTGCCTGTTTCTAGAAGTTGAGAGAAACAGTCTAAGCAATAAAAAATGCCGCATGTGTAAGGGTTTTCAGGCTTTGAGTTTTTCTGGGTTAAAAATGTAAATGGTCAACATGGCTTGAGTAAACTATAGGCAAGATACTTTTTAAATTTGAGTTTTCAAATATTTTTATAACTAGATTTGAAGATTTGAAGATTTGAAGATTTGAAGATTTGAAGATTTGAAGATTTGAAGATTTGAAGATTTGAAGATTTGAAGATAGTGTAAATCAATAAAACCTTAAAATAGGAGAAAGAAGATAAGCTTAGGCTTGCTCTTCTTTCTGACCATACATCCAAGTTGCAGCGATATATACACAAAAACCAGCTGCCATCAAAATACCTGTAACCATTGTTAGGATCTCCTTTATTTGATAGCTGCATTATGTAAAAGTTTTATGACAGTTATATGACAATCTGGTTTTTATTAAATTTAAAATAAATAATAAAATTCAAATACTTAATATAATATCAGAAAAATTATGCGTATTTTTAATCTGAAATATGACACTGAATATGACAACTTGCTGTCATATTTGACCCATTGAATAGCTAAAGTCCTTGCTCAGATTGCTTAAACTATAAACTTTCGGCCAATGCTCGCCCAAAATGCCCACAACCCGATTCTTTTGTCTTATAATTTAGCCCGCTAGCTATCAGCCCGCTCAAGAGATATTTGTATGACAACTATTATCAAGCAAGATGACTTGATCACATCGGTTAAAGATGCGCTTCAGTTCATTTCTTACTATCACCCACAAGACTTTATCCAAGCGATGAGCCGTGCGTATGATCGTGAAGAGAACAAAGCTGCTAAAGATGCGATCGCACAAATCTTAATTAACTCACGCATGTGTGCAGAAGGCCACCGCCCAATCTGTCAAGATACCGGTATCGTCAACGTATTTGTTGAAGTGGGCATGGACGTTAAATTCGATTTAACCATGAGCCTGGATGATGCAATCAATGAAGGCGTACGTCAGGGTTATTTAGAAAACTCGAACGTGCTTCGCGCATCAGTTCTGGCCGATCCTGCATTTGGTCGTAAAAATACCAAAGACAACACCCCTGCCGTGATTTACCACAAGCTTGTGCCTGGTAATAAAGTAGATATCACTGTGGCAGCCAAAGGTGGCGGTTCAGAAAACAAATCTAAACTGGCAATGTTAAACCCGTCTGATTCAATCGTGGATTGGGTACTAAAAACGGTTCCAACCATGGGTGCAGGCTGGTGTCCACCAGGTATGCTGGGGATCGGGATTGGTGGTACTGCTGAAAAAGCCATGATGCTTGCCAAAGAAGCATTGATGGAAGAGATCAACATGGACGAATTGCTTCGTCGTGGTCCACAAAGCAAAATGGAAGAGCTTCGTATCGAAATCTTCGAAAAAGTAAATGCTTTGGGTATTGGTGCACAAGGTCTTGGCGGTTTAACCACTGTACTTGATATTAAAATCAAGGATTACCCTTGTCACGCTGCTGGTAAACCAGTCGGTATGATCCCGAACTGTGCTGCGACTCGTCATGCACACTTCCAGTTAGATGGTACAGGTGTTGCACACATTCAAGCACCTAAACTTGAAGACTACCCAGCTGTGACTTGGGATTCTTCATCTTCTAAACGTGTTGACCTCGACACGATTACCCAAGAAGAAATGAATACCTGGAAACCAGGCGATACACTTCTTCTTAACGGTACAATCTATACAGGCCGTGACGCTGCGCATAAACGTATGGTGGATATGCTGAACAACGGTGAAGAACTTCCTGTTGACTTGAAAGGCAAGTTTATCTACTACGTAGGTCCAGTCGATCCAGTCGGTGATGAAGTCGTTGGTCCTGCAGGTCCAACAACGGCTACGCGTATGGACAAATTCACACGCCAAGTCCTTGAGGCAACTGGCATGTTCGGCATGATCGGTAAAGCAGACCGCGGTCCTGCTGCCGTTGAAGCCATTAAAGACAACCAGGCAACTTACCTCATGGCTGTCGGTGGTGCTGCTTACTTAGTATCTAAAGCCATCCGTGAAGCTGAAGTGGTTGCCTTTGCTGACCTAGGTATGGAAGCAATTTACAAGTTTGTGGTAAAAGATATGCCGGTATCGGTAGCAGTTGATGTGAATGGTACTTCTATTCACGCGACTGCACCTAAAATCTGGCAAGCAAAAATTGGTAAGATTCCAGTAGTTGACGCTGCTGCGGGCTAATTTTTACTGCAAGAAAAAAAGCACCCTGAATGGGTGCTTTTTTATTGTGTTTGCTTAAAGAAATGTCCAAATTACCAAGTCCGTGGATCCCAAAGTTTAAAAGGTGCTTTCAACTGTACATCTAATGATGGATCATAAGCAGTCGGTTCAATTTTTTGGGCTTTTTTACGAATCTGGCCTGTTTCCTGATCTTGTGCCACAAAGTTAAAACTGTCTGATTTTAGCTGAGTAAAAGCAATTTCGTTCAGACCAACTTTTTCCGGCATCAGCATGAGTGGCCCTGAAACACTCCGGCGTGTACTGATATTCTCTTCATCATATTTAATAAAATAAGACTGTCCCGCTTCGACAGTAAAATCCAGATATTTAGGTTTCTGGAAATGCAGCGCGCCTAGCGGTCGACTGGTACTCAAACGATAGGTCCCTGCAGGCACTTCAATCCAGTAATAATGGTTGTGCAATAAGCTTGGAATATGTTCTTGATTGATAAACAGGCTGGCAGCGACAATTTCCTGACGATTCCATTTAGAATCGGGCCGGTATAAATACACGATGGCGGCTTCATCATGCTGCGGTTTCACCGTCTGAAACTGGTTGCCCTGCTTTTGATTGACCCAACCGCCAATGGTAAACATGCCGATACGATGCTGCTCGACGAAGCCCGGTTTTTTTTCAAGATCGATATTTTTTAAAGTGCTGAGTGGCTGTGTAGGCTCAACGACGGCTTTCTTACCATGACACCCCAGCAATGCCAAACTGCTGATGAGTACAATTGCGACTCCACGCATGCTTATCCCTCACTGCGTTTTTATTCTTTTGTATGCAAGTGCTTTGCGATTTGTTTTTTATAAGTTTTAGGCATCCACGCCTAGTGAATCAGATTAACACCGAGCTTTATTTTTGGAAATAAAAAACGTGCGAAAACACGGAGTTTTCGCACGTTTCGGACGAATAGCAATTAAGCGGATTTGCTATTCACGACCTTTAAATCTATTTTTGTCGCAGTCTCTTGCTGATCATGTGGCTGACGCTCGGCACGGTATTCCGGCTCTGCTTCACCTTTAATCACGGCTTCATTGATGACGACAGTGCCGACATCGCTACGGCTTGGCAAGTCATACATGGTTTCCAGCAATGAATTTTCTAGGATCGAACGTAGACCACGTGCACCTGTATTACGCTCAACTGCTTTCTTAGCCACTGCACGTAATGCCGATTCTTCAAAAACCAGATCCACATCTTCCATATCAAACAGATGTTGATACTGACGGGTTAACGCATTCTTCGGCTCAGTCAGAATCTGCATCAATGCTTCTTCATCCAACTCGTCCAAAGTGGCAATTACTGGCAAACGACCAATAAATTCTGGAATCAAACCAAATTTTACCAGGTCAGTTGCTTCAACTTGACGGAACAAGTCAGAAAGCTTCTTGGTTTCATCTTTTTTACGCACTTCTGCAGTAAAGCCGATACCACCTTTTTCCTGACGCTGCTGCACAATTTTCTCAAGTCCTGAGAATGCACCACCACAGATAAACAGGATGTTCGAGGTATCAATCTGAATGAATTCCTGCTGCGGATGCTTACGTCCACCTTGTGGCGGAATTGATGCAACCGTGCCTTCAATCATTTTCAATAATGCTTGCTGAACACCTTCACCTGATACATCACGCGTGATGGATGGGTTTTCAGACTTGCGGGTAATCTTGTCGATCTCGTCGATATAGATAATCCCCTTTTGCGCTTTTTCGACATCGTAATCTGCTTTTTGCAAAAGCTTCTGTACGATGTTTTCTACATCTTCACCCACATAACCGGCTTCGGTCAGTGTCGTTGCATCTGCCATGGCAAATGGAACATCCAGAAGACGTGCCAGCGTTTGTGCAAGCAAGGTTTTGCCCGATCCTGTCGGACCAACCAACATAATATTACTTTTTGAAAGCTCGACTGAATCATCAGCTTTCTTGCCATTATTTTGCACTTTCAAGCGCTTGTAATGGTTATAAACCGCAACTGACAAGGTTTTTTTCGCGACGTCCTGACCAATCACATATTGATCCAAGGCCGCACGAATTTCATGCGGTTTCGGCAAAGGACGATTGGCCCAGTCATTGGTTTCCACCTGCTGACTGGTTTGAACCAAATCTAAGCATACGTCCACACATTCGTTACAAATGTATGCGTCCTCGCCTGCAATCAGCTTCCCGACTTCAGACTGCGTTTTACCGCAAAATGAACAATGCTTTTGTCCTTGAGGATGTTCGGACATATTTACTCCACTATCTCAATCTTTAAAACTTATGGACGTTTAGTTAAAACTTCGTCCACAAGACCGTATTCTTTCGCTTGCTGAGCAGTCATAAAGTTGTCACGGTCTGTATCACGTGCAACTTTCTCGTAATCCTGACCGCTGTGTTCAGCCATTAAACGGTTTAAACGTTCTTTAATAAACAGGATTTCACGTGCATGAATTTCAATATCTGAAGCCTGACCACGGAAACCACCCAATGGCTGGTGAATCATGACACGGGCATTTTCAAGGCAATAACGCTTGCCTTTGGTACCGGCATTCAGCAGGAACGCACCCATTGATGCTGCCTGACCCATGCAGTACGTTACGACATCAGGTTTGATAAACTGTATGGTGTCATAAATCGCCATACCCGCAGTTACCGAACCGCCTGGTGAATTGATATATAGATGAATATCTTTATCTGGATTTTCCGCCTCTAAAAACAACATTTGCGCAACGATCAGGTTCGCCATGTTGTCTTCAACTTCGCCCGTCATAAAAATTACACGTTCACGCAAAAGGCGTGAATAAATATCAAAAGAACGCTCACCACGAGAGGATTGTTCTACCACCATTGGCACTAAAGCGTTTTCAATCGTTGGAACATACATACGTTTATTTATTCCTAAATTTTTTGTGACCTAACCCATAATCACAATATGAGGTATAATCACTGAAATTGCAAAAAATTCGCCAACAAATCCATTATATTTTTTGCATTAGTTTTGTGAAAAACAGAAATGCTTTTTTCAGGCATCAATATGAAAAAAAGGCGCATTAAGCGCCTTTTTTATCGAAAGCTAAATTAGCCTTGTTGACGAGCTTGCTGCTCTTTCAATAAGTCTTCATAGCTTACAGTCGCATCAGTTACTTTAGCAGAAGCCAAAATGTAATCAACAACTTGGTCTTCTAGTACAACTGCTTCGATTTGAGCACGCTGTTGCGCATCGTTTTTGAAGTATTCGATCACTTCGTTTGGATCTTCGTAAGAAGAAGCCATATCTTCGATGTACGCTTCAACACGTGCAGCATCTACTTCGATTTTCGCATCAGCTAAAACACGGCTTACAAGTACGCCAAGTTTTACAGATTTTTCAGCTTGTTCTTTGAACAATTCGTCTGGAAGCATGCTTGAATCAAATGCTTTCGCACCTTGAGCACCAAACTGCTGTGTGAACTGCTGGATCATTTGTTGACGTTGACGGTCAATTTCTTGAGCAAGCATAGCAGCTGGAAGTTCAACTTCGTTTGCAGCTACAAGTGCATCGAAAGTCGCGCCTTTAACCTGATTGCGAAGGCCGTTCTTCACTTCACGTTCCATGTTTTTACGAACGTCAGCTTTTAACTTCTCAATGCCTTCTTCTTCAGATACACCGAAGATTTTCAGGAATTCAGCATCGATTTCTGGAAGTTTTTGTTTTTCAACAAGCTTCACAGTGATTTTGAATTGAGCTTGTTTACCAGCAAGGTTTTCAGCTTGGTAGTCTTCAGGGAAAGTTACATCAATCACTTTCTCTTCGCCTTTCTTCATACCAACGATACCGTCTTCGAAGCCAGGGATCATACGACCAGAACCAAGTACTAGTTTGAAGTCTTCTGCAGAACCGCCTTCAAATTTTTCGCCGTCGATTGAACCTTCAAAATCAAAAGTTACTTGCATGTCTTTTTTAGCCATGCCTTTTGTTTCAGCCCAAGAAGCGCGTTGTTTTTGAAGATTTTCAATCATCTTTTCAACATCTTTGTCATTCACTTCTGAAGCTTTGCGTTCAACTTCCAAGCCTTCGAATTTCACGTCAACTTCTGGATAAACTTCAACAGTCGCTTCATAAACTAAAGCGTCGTCTTTCATTTCAGTTTTTTCAATGTTCGGCATGCCTACGGCATTGATTTTTTCTTGCTGGATCGCTTCGAAAACTGTATCACGAATGATGTCGTTGACAACTTCTTGGTAGATACCAGCGCCGTATTCACGACGAACGACGTTTACAGGCACTTTACCTGGACGGAAGCCGTTGATCTTCGCAGTTTTAGCAGTGCGTTTTAAACGAGCTTCAAATTGCTCATTAATACGGCTCGTCGGTACAGAAACATTTAAACGACGGGCAACGCCCGAAACCGCTTCAGAAGTTACTTGCATGGCTTCCTCTATATATTTGGTAATAACAGGTTTATAAAAATGTGCCACATTATATGACAACATTTAAGGATATACAAAAAATACGCGCGAGTTCCAGTTTTTAAGTCTTTTTTATTCGAATTGCTACCCTTTCAAATATTCAGTCAACCCCACTTAAATGCAGAAAATGTATATTTTTTATTGCAAATGATAAGTACTATCATTAATATCCAGTTTCTTATTTGAGCAACAATACTAATTTATTCTTCGGTTCGGGAATTTGGTCATGCATAGTTTTAGTCTTCGTCCACTTACATTGGCAATTCTTGGGGTTACAGCAACATCTGCTTTTGCAGAGACTGTGAATGAGACAACGACTCCTACAACAACACATCAAATGTCTACGATTGTGGTTTCAGCAGCAGGTTTTGAACAAGATATAAAAAATGCGCCTGCCTCTATTAGTGTAGTAACTGCAGAAGACTTAAAGAAAAAAGGTATTACCAGTATTGCAGATGCGCTCAGTGAAGTACCAGGTGTCGACGTACGAAATGGCCAAGGCAAAACTGGTGGTTTAAATATCCAAATGCGTGGTCTGAATCAATCTTACACTCTTATTTTGATCGATGGTCAGCGTCAGAATACTTCTGGTTCAGTTGGTCCAAATGGTTTTGGTGAATTTAGTACAAGCTTTATGCCACCATTAGCTTCTATTGAACGTATTGAAGTCATTCGTGGGCCTATGTCTACCCTCTATGGTTCTGATGCCATGGGCGGTATCATTAACATTATTACCAAGAAAGTTGCATCAGAATGGAATGGTAACGTTTCTGTTGAACAGAATATTCAAGAAAATTCTGATATTGGTAATAACTGGAAAACCAGTGCAGTTGTTAATGGTCCAGTGATTCAAGATAAACTTGGTATACAAGTACGTGGCGAGTTTTTCCACCGCGATCAATCAGATCGACTTGTTACACCCGCAAAAACTATTGATGAAGGTAGCCAAGGTCGTGACCCACGTACAGTAGAAGCAAATAATTATGCTGTGGGTACAAAACTTACGCTAAATATAAATGATAACGTCTCTACTTGGGTAGACTTTGATCATGCTAAACAACGTTTTGATAATAGTGATGCCCGTTTAGGTGAACTTTACGAATTCAACCGTACGACAGGTTTACCATCAGGGATTGGTTCATATAAAGACGAGATCAAATTCTTAAGAGATCGTATTTCTGCAGGTGTAGATGCTGAGCTTAACTTAGGTCAATGGAAAACATTTGCAAGCTATGTTTCTTCTGAACAAGAAGGCCGTCGTCTTCCAAAAGGAAATGTACCTGAATACAATTATTATTCAGATGGTACACAAGATCGTATTTTAGAAAATAAAGACCTAACCGTTGATTCTCGTATTATCTCAACACTTGGCAACCATAAACTTACAGCTGGTGTTGAATATAAAGATGGTGAAACCATCGATAACTCAGCAGGTAATGGAGTTGCTTTTAAACAAGATTCTTGGTCTGTGTTCGCTGAGGATGAATGGAATCTAACGGATTCTCTTGCATTCACTTTCGGTGGTCGCTACGAAGACCATAGTGCTTTTGGTGGTCACTTTACACCTCGCGCATATTTAGTTTGGAACACCAATGATCAGTTGATTTTAAAAGGTGGTATAAGTACTGGCTATAAAGTTCCAACAGCGAATGACCTTCATAATGGAATCAATGGTTTTAGCTCACAAGGCCGAAACGTGACTTTGGGCAACCCAGATCTTAAGCCTGAAGAAACCACAAACTATGAACTTGGTTTCGTTTACGACAACTTGTCTAATTTCTCTTTAGCTACCACTGCGTTCTTTACTCAGTTTAAAGATATTATTATCAGTGATGCACGCGTCGTTGAAAACTGTTTATGGGCAGGTCGCCCAACAGGACAAGCACCTGCAAACAACTGCATGACTGTAGGCAGTTTTGATAATCAGCAAAACTTTAGCTTTAAAGGCAATGCAGGCGAAGCTGAAAGCTACGGTGTGGAACTTAGTGCTAAATATGAAATTTCTCCAAGCTTTGATGTAAAAGCAAACTATACTTGGTTAGAGTCTGAAATTACCGAAGGTGAAAATAAAGGTAATCCTATTGAAAATACACCTCGTCACGCTTTGAACTTCACAGGAACTTGGTATGTGAATGATAAGTTCACTACCTGGTTAGAAGCTGAATATAAATCTGACCGTGTACGTTTCATAGATCCTGATTTAAGCGATGTCAATGTAAGTCGTGAAATTGATGCTGTCGGCAATAAGTTAAAAGCCTATGAGCTATTTAATTTAGGTGCATCTTATAAAGTCAACAATCAAGTTACTGTTTCAGGTCGTGTGAATAACTTATTGAACAAAGACTTTGGCGACTATAAGTCATTTATTAATAGTGATAACGAAGTTGAAAATGCTTTCCTATATACTAAAACGACGAGTGGTTTAGCGGGTACTTATATTCCAGACCGTAACTACTGGCTATCTGTTTCATATGACTTCTAATATTTAAGTGAAAGTTATTTAAAACCCTGCCCTGGCAGGGTTTTTTATTATCGCTAGGTTAGTACTCCACGAAAAATCCCTAATTTATGTCCCTTTATAGACATCATTATTCTCAATAAAAATTTAATAATCAGATTAATTTTTCAATATTTATTAAAATCAAAAACTTAAGTAGATATTGTTATATCATTACATTTAAAAACTCATTTAATATTTTCTTAAAGATCATGAATTCCCATGATAAAAAGATAGAAATAAAAACAAGAATCATTATTATTCGCATACATTTTTAGCATTCATTTATTAGGTTTAACATGACCTTCATTAAAACACGTAAAAAAATCGTTTCCTCTGCAATTGTTTCATCTTTATCAATGGTAGCTGCATCTGCGATGGCAGAAGAACAGGTGATCCAGTTAGAGACTATTCATCAAGAAGTCAAAGCTGAACAAGCACCCAGCTTAAAAGTAGATCAATCTGCGAATAGCAAATTTGTTGCGCCTTTACTCGACACCCCCAAGTCAGTTTCAGTGATTTCAAAACAGCTGATTGCCGATACACAAGTGACGACTTTAGCTGATGCACTGCGTACAGTTCCGGGGATTACCTTGGGTGCAGGTGAAGGTGGTAATCCGAATGGTGACCGTCCATTTATTCGCGGTTATAACTCTGAAAGCTCGATGTATGTAGACGGCGTTCGTAATGCCACTTCACAAAACCGTGAAATGTTTGCGGTAGAACAAGTTGAAGTGACCAAAGGTTCTGCTTCTGCCATGGGCGGTGCAGGCACCACTGGCGGTAGCATTAATATGATTTCTAAAGTCGCTAAAGCAGGCGATTTTCTAGAAGGCTCGGTCGCTGGCGGCACTGACAATTACCAACGTATTACTTTAGATGGCAACAAAGATTTTGGTAACGGCATTGCTGCACGTGTTGCCGTCATGGGACATCAAAACGAAAAAGCAGGCCAGAAAGACGGTGCAGAATATAAACGTGCCGGGATTGCACCGAGTATTAGCTTTGGTCTGGACACCTCTACTCGCGCGACTTTAAGTTATTACTACTTAAAAACCGATGACACACCAGATTCAGGTATTCCCTATAACAACCCATTTGGTGCTCCAAGAACTGCAACAGCAACAGACTATCGTCCATTAAATGGCAACGGCAAGCCAATTGACGTTAAACAAGGTCAATATTACGGCTGGAAAGATCGTGACTTCCAGAAACAGGAAAATCAGATCGGAACCATCAAATTAGAACATGATTTAACTGATAATCTAACCATTAGCAATACTGCTGTGTATGGCAACTCTAAGAATGATTACCTGTGGACCAATCCAGATGACTCTCAGGGTAACTTTTACAACAAAGCAGGTTTTACAAGTGAATTAACAGGAAATGTCTGGGCGCGTGCCAACTCACGTGTGGCAAATACTGATGCTTTTACCGACCAACTTGCTTTAACCGGTAAATTTAATACCGGTATGCTTAAACATAGTTTTAATCTAGGTGCCGAATATTCAGACCAAGAAACTGACCGTACCCAATACATTATCGATGGTGTTAACGCTACAGGTAATGTACACAATGCCTGTAACGCTGGTGATATTACTTCAGGCTGGTGTACTTCGGTACAAAACCCAAACCGTGGGCCATGGACAGGTACATTAAGTACCAATGGTGCCGACCAGTACAATATTCAAAGCAAATCCAAGTCTGTTTATTTCCTAGATAGTATTGAATTCACCCCTCAGTGGCTTTTAGATTTGGGCGTTCGTTGGGATGACTACTCAACTGAGCAAACCATGACTTATGGTGCACGAAATAATGCGGTTACTGGTGCAAACAATACACCGATTACAGCAAGTGCTGGCGATCAAGTGACGATTAAAAATGATAAAGATTTTATCAACTATCAAGCTGGTCTTACTTTTAAACCGGTTGAAAATGGCAGCATCTATGCAAGTTATGCGACTTCGTCTAATCCAGTCGGTGTAGATGGTGGCGATGGTTCTGAAGGGATTACAGCTGCAATCAATAATCTTAAACCTGAAGAAGTCCGCACTATGGAACTAGGAACCAAATGGGATGTCTTGAATGATAAGCTCAACTTGACTGCAGCTATTTTCCGTACCGAAAAAACCAATACTCGTGCGACCGGAGATGATGGCACCACAAGTAATATTGGTGAAACTCGTGTCGATGGTATTGAGCTTGGTGTAAATGGGAACATCACAGATAAATGGGCAGTTTCTGCAGGTTATACTTATTTAGACAGTGAGTTAGTTGATGGTGGTTATGAAAATATTGGCACTACAGCAGCTACAATCTACATTTCCAATAGAAGTAATGGTAATCAGGTTCAAAACGTCGCGAAAAACAGTGCAACCCTTTGGACTACTTATGCAGTAACTCCTGCTTTAACCCTAGGTGCTGGTGCCGTCGCAATGGATAAAGTCTATGGTAATGCTACTAATACCAAGTTTGTACCAGGCTATGTTCGCTATGATGCCATGGCACGTTATAACGTGAATAAAAACGTTGATTTGCAATTAAACCTTAATAACCTGTCTGATGAACGCTATTTCACAAAAGCCTATTCATCTCATTATGCGACCGAAGCAGAAGGCCGTAGTGCAGTGTTAGCAGTCAACTTTAAATATTAATTCAATGCAACCGCATAGCCTCCTGATGGGGGCTATGTTATTTTTAAAATACGATTATTCAGGGGTTTCTCGTGCTGCATCATATTCCAAATGTACTGAGCAAAGAACAGGTGCAATATTTCCGTGAGGAGATGAATAAGATTGAGTGGGTCAATGGCAAAGTTACCGCGGGTACACTCTCTGCCACCGTGAAACAGAATCAGCAATTACCTGAAGATCATCCCCTGACCCAGCATTTAAGCACAATCATTCTTGAATCTCTGGGACAGCATGCTTTATTTTTATCAGCTGCAATTCCTCTGGATATTATTCCTCCCCTGTTTAACCGCTATGAAAATAATGAATCTTTCGGCTTTCATGTCGACAATTCGATTCGTCGTATCCGTGGCAGCAATGAACGCCTTAGAACGGATTTATCCTGTACGGTTTTCTTGAGTGAACCTGAAGAATATGTCGGTGGTGAACTGGTGGTCGAAGACACTTATGGTTATCACGAAGTAAAATTGCCTGCCGGCGATATGATTCTGTATCCGTCGACCAGCCTGCATGAAGTCACGCCAATCACTTCCGGTTGTCGAATTGCTTCATTTTTTTGGGTACAAAGCATGATCCGGGATGATGCAGAGCGGCATATGCTGTTTAATCTGGATCAGAGTATTCAAAACCTGAGAATGCAGCTGGGCGATCAGCATGCAGAAGTGATGAAACTGACCAATCTGTATCATAATTTAATGCGTAAATGGGCTGAACTTTAAAAGATGCCCTGACGTCAATGATCTTTGAAAATCATTGGATTTATTTTTTATTAAAATATACTGCCTTATGGCACTATTGAACGTAATAAATAACGCATTATGTCCAAATTGAGAAAATATAAAATACGATATTTAAAATAAGTGAAAATATTTTTCACCACTTAAACTTTATAAGAAAATCTTTATTACCATACGACTAAAATCCATAAAAATAGCAAAAACTTTTCGGGATAAGTGGATTAAACTTTAAATTATAAGTAAGGCATTTAGTACATTTGGTGAAGCTAAACCACCAATATTTAGACCATATTTCAGGTTTGAACCAGACTGTCACTAAAACCCAATGAATAGACAAAATCTATGCCGCTGACCCACGCACCGCTTTAACCAAGATTACGGTACCCAAGTTAGCATAAGGAGCTCTCTCATGATGTTGGCTGATCCAAGTAAAAAATACCGTCGCATGTATCAACGTGTGGATTTACCAGACCGTCAATGGCCGAACAATGAAATCAACAAAGCGCCAATCTGGATGAGTACCGACCTGCGTGACGGTAACCAAGCGATCTTTGAGCCAATGAACATGGAGCAGAAATTCAAGATGTTCCAGATGTTGGTGAAAATCGGTTTCAAGCATATTGAAATCGGCTTCCCGTCAGCATCACAAATTGACTTTGACTTTACCCGTAAATTGATTGAAGAAGGTCATATTCCGGATGACGTTTATATCGAGGTCTTGGTTCAGGCACGTGATCATTTGATTCAACGTACCTTTGAATCTTTACAAGGTGCGAAACGTGCCATTGTACATATCTATAATTCTAACTCGCCGACATTCCGCAACAAAGTCTTGAATGTTGATGTTGAAGGTGCAAAACAGTTAGCCATTAATGCTGCACAGAAAGTAAAAGAATATGCCGCAAAACAGCCGGAAACTGAATTCGTATTTCAGTACAGCCCGGAGTGTTTTACTGCAACCGAATTAGAAGTCGCGAAAGATGTCTGCGATGCCGTCACTGAAATCTGGGAAGCATCTCCAGAGAATAAAGTGATCTTGAACTTGCCTGCAACGGTAGAAGTTTCAGGTCCACACATCTATGCCGATCAAATCGAATGGATGCACCGTAACATTCAGCGTCGTGATGGCGTGATCATTTCAGTTCACTGCCACAACGACCGTGGCTGTGGCATTGCCGCTTCTGAATTGGCAATTATGGCTGGTGCTGACCGGGTTGAAGGCTGTGTCTTCGGAAATGGTGAGCGTACCGGTAACGTCGACGTGGCTGCGATTGCCTTGAACATGTATACCCAAGGTGTAGCACCAAACTTGGATTTCTCCAACATCAATGAAATCATTGCGACTGTGGAAGAATGTACTGGTTTACCTGTGCACCCGCGTCATCCTTATGCCGGTGATTTGGTGTTTACTGCATTCTCGGGTTCGCATCAGGATGCCATCAAAAAAGGTTTCGAGTTCCAGAAAAACGAAGAAATCTGGGATATGCCGTACTTGCCAATCGACCCGAAAGATTTAGGCCGTGATTATGACGCCGTGATCCGTGTTAACTCACAATCAGGTAAAGGCGGTATTGCTTACTTGTTAGAATCGAACTACAACGTGATCTTGCCGCGTCGTTTACAGATTGAATTCTCTCAGATCGTACAAAAACGTACCGATGAGCAAGGCACTGAAATCAGCGCGACCGAAATCTGGAAGTTGTTCAAGGAAACCTATGTGGATGCTAAAAACGTTCACTATTCTGCGAAAAACTACAAATTGTCAGATGACAATGGCAATCAGGTGATTGAGCTTGATCTTGAAATTGATGGCCAGTCACGTCGTGTTCGTGGTGAAGGCAATGGTCCAATTTCTGCGATTTTGGATGCACTTCAGTTGCCGATTGACGTGGTGAACTATGAAGAGCGCAGCATCAGTTCAGGTGCTCATGCCAAAGCCTTGGCTTTGATCGAACTTCAAGTGAAAGGTACTGGTAAATCTGCCTTTGGTGCCGGGGTACATGACAACATCGTGACCTCTTCCATCGAAGCAATTATTGCCTCGACCAACCGTCTGATTGATCAGGGTGTTTTAAGCACTGATCAGGTGATTGCTGCTGCGGTCTAAACGGCTGTATTAGAATTAGCAATAATTCATAGCACTAAAATGACTTTAGAAGGATACCGGCAAATGGTATCCTTTTATTATTCATACTAAAGATTTAAGGCGAATCCTCCCCGTGTCTTTTCCAGCTGACTCAGTGGGCATTGTTGTCCCACAAAAGTTCCAATTTGAAGAGCCGTTAGAGCTTGAATGCGGTCGCATCCTCCCACGTTTTGAACTGATGGTTGAAACTTATGGCGAACTCAATGCCGATAAGTCCAATGCCATTCTGATTTGTCATGCCCTTTCCGGTCATCACCATGCTGCTGGCTATCATCATGAAGATGATAAAAAAGCCGGCTGGTGGGATTCATGTATTGGTCCCGGCAAAGCTATTGATACGTCAAAATTCTTTGTGGTTTCACTGAATAATATTGGTGGCTGTAGCGGCTCTACCGGCCCGATCTCGCCAAACCCTGAAAATGACAACCGTCCTTATGGCCCCGATTTTCCATTGGTTACGGTACGTGACTGGGTCAAAACCCAAGCCCTGCTCTCTGATCGTTTAGGAATTGATACCTGGGATGCCATCATTGGCGGTTCACTGGGTGGCATGCAGGCATTGCAATGGTCAGTGGATTATCCAAACCGTTTAAGAAAATGCGTGATTATTGCCAGCGCGCCAAAGCTTTCAGCACAAAATATTGCCTTTAACGAAGTGGCACGTCAGTCGATTTTGTCAGACCCAGATTTCCATAATGGCCGTTATCTGGAAAATGACAGCTATCCTAAACGTGGCCTGATTCTGGCACGTATGGTCGGCCATATTACCTACCTGTCCGAAGAAGCCATGAAGCAGAAGTTTGGCCGCGATTTGAAATCAGGCAAATTTATGTATGGTTTCGATGTTGAATTTCAGGTCGAAAGCTATTTGCGTTATCAGGGTGAACAGTTCAGCCGTAACTTCGATGCCAATACCTATCTGATCATGACCAAGGCACTGGATTACTTTGATCCGTCGCGTGAATATGAACAGTCGCTCAAAAAAGCCATGGCCAATACCCAGTGCAAGTTCCTGGTGGTGTCATTCACCACTGACTGGCGTTTTACTCCTGCCCGCTCGCAAGAAATCGTGGACGCCTTAATTAGCAACCATAAACCTGTCAGCTATCTGGATATTGATGCCGAACAGGGTCATGACTCTTTCCTGTTCCCGATTCCGCTCTATGTAAAATCTTTGCGTGCATTCCTGGGAGGTGAAGAACACCTGAAAGCAACACCAAAGGAGGCCGTATAATGCGTATCGATCAACAACTCGCTGAAAAGTGGATTAAGCCCGGTTCTAGCGTACTTGATCTCGGTTGTGGCGATGGTGAACTGCTGGCACAAATGAGTAAAAAGCACGATATTCGTGCATACGGATTAGAAATTGATCAGGAAAAGATTGCAATTGCAGTCAGTCGCGGGTTAAATATCATCCAGCAAGACTTAAACCTCGGCTTAAGCCGCTTTGCTGACCAGTCTTTTGACAACGTGGTCATGGCACAAGCTTTGCAAGCTGTAGATGCGCCTGACGTATTATTACGTGATATGGTGCGTGTGGGGAAACAGGCTATTATTACCTTCCCAAACTTTGCCCACTGGAAGACCCGTTCTTTCTTGGCAATCAAAGGGAGAATGCCGGTTTCTGAAGCCTTGCCGTATATGTGGTATAACACCCCGAATATCCACTTATGTACATTTCGTGATTTTGAAGCACTTTGTGCGGAAAATAACATCAAAATTATTAATCGACTCGCTGTGAACGGGAATCAAGAAGATAGTTTGCTGAGCAAGCATCTCCCTAATCTATTTGGTGAAGTCGCAATTTATCGAGTGAGCGCGCTATGAAAAAATTATTATTAAGTACGACGCTACTGGCTGGACTTTTTGGCATGCAAGCCCATGCAGATTATGTTGCACCGAGTCCTTCTGTTGCCAGTCAAGCGGCTCAGTATTCCATTATGGATATCAATAGTCTGACCAAAGCGGCGAAAGCCGGTCAGGCGGGTGCACAGTTTTATCTGGCCACCAAATACCAGTATGGTAAAGACATCCAGAAAGATGAACGTCAGGCCTTTGCTTGGTATAAAGCAGCAGCCGATCAAGGTCTGGCAGTTGCTCAGCTAAATGTCGGCCGTATGCTAGCCGATGGCATTGGTACCAGAAAAGATGAAGCGCTGGCGCGTCAGTATTTTGAAAAAGCGGCCAGCCGTGGCGATAACCGTGCCAGCTTTAACCTGGCAATGATGGAAGAGAAAAAGAAAAACTATATGGGCGCTTACCAGTGGTATGAACTTTCTACCCGTGATGGCATGCTCGACAATAAGGTGATTACGCTGTCCGAAGGCAGAAAAACTGCCTTGGCGGCGAATTTAACCCAAGAGCAGATCCGTCAGGCGCGTGATCGTGCCGACAGATGGATTCAGGCACAATAAGCTGAATGGTATAAATAGCACCTTCGGGTGCTTTTTTATTGCCGCAAATTCTTCATCCGTTGCTAAAATAACACCCATTCTTTATCTAATAATGAGTTTTTGACATGGCTGCAACTGACTGGTTATCCCAAGGCACACTGGTATTGGCAAGTAATAACAAAGGTAAAATTGCCGAGTTTGAAAAACTGTTTGCCGAGCTACAACTGCCGGTTGAAGTCGTGGCCCAGGGCAAGTTGAATATCGAAGATGCGATCGAAGATGGTCTAAGCTTTGTAGAAAATGCGATTATTAAGGCTCGCCATGCTTGTAAAATTTCCGGAAAACCTGCTATTGCAGATGATTCAGGCATTTGTGTGCCAGTTCTTGGCGGCGCTCCCGGCATTTACTCGGCTCGTTATTCCGGTGAGCATGGCAACGATGCCGCCAATAATGAAAAACTGCTGGCCGATCTCAAATCCTTACGCCAAGATGGTGAAGTGATTGAGGGCATGTTTGTTTGCGTACTGGCACTGGTTCAACATGCCGAAGATCCCTTACCGCAAGTCTTTCAGGGTATCTGGCACGGGGAAATTCTGGAAGCTGCGCGTGGTGAAAATGGTTTTGGCTATGACCCGTTGTTCTGGTTACCGGAACTGGGGATTTCCAGTGCAGAAATGAGCAAGGAAGAAAAGAATAAAATCAGTCATCGTGGGCAAGCGATGCAGCTGTTTAAGAAGAGTTTGGAGAAGTAAGTTTCTCCTCTCATTACCCCCTCTCCCTTTGGGAGAGGGCTGGGGTGAGGGATTTTTAAAATACACCTCTCCCCTTGCGAAACAGCGTTTCTCATCTCCTAAAAGAAGAGGGAAAATCATCCTTCTAAAGCTTTTACATCCTCTCTAACTCTCTCCCTAGGAGTAAGAGGACCTTTTTATGTTTTTTATAATCCTGGCATCAACGCATGCACCACTGCCCCATATAAAGCAATCAAGATCGCGCTGGCCAAAGTTCCCGAAGCAATATATTTGGCGGAATGGCCTGTTCCCTGATAATGGGTTTCCAGCGCCACAATATTGGCTGCAGGCGGCAATAAAAAGAACATCAGCATTACCGCATAAATCAGCATCTGCTGCGGAATAGGTAAATAATAATAAGCGGCAACACACAGCAGAACCGCAAACAGTCCTCTATAAAAAATCAGTTGCAGACTACGCATTAAATCGAAGCGGCTGATCCGCACATTACTTAGCCACATCCCCAGCACACACATGCCGCTAAAAGTGACCAGCACTTTATTGGCCTGATACAGTATCTCTATCCCAGGCACTTGCTGCCAGTGACTCAAATCCCAAAATGATAATAGAGCTGCCACCGACAGTGCCACCACAGGTGGTGAGAGCAGTACATTTTTTAAAATATAGCCACTATCTTGTCTGGCTTCACTGACTGCCATTACCGCACAGACATTGCCAAACAAGGAACCACCGATGTACAGGGCCACCACGGTACTGGTCGCTTGCGGGCCAAAAACTGCCAGTGCAAAAGGAATCCCCAGCCATGCCCCATTTAAATAGCTCAGGCATAAGGCACGCAGTTTATTTTTCAGGGTGAAATAAAATAAGGCAAAAAACAGACAGGAACAGAAAAAGCTGAAGGCAATCAGCCACAAACTGCCCTCTTGGTAAAACACCATGTTGTAGATAATCAGTACCGGAATCAGTACTCGGGCCAATAAAGCAGCCAAAAAAGGTCTAATCGGTTTTAAATATTGCACCCCCCAATAACCAATCAGAAAAGACAGGAGGGGAAGAATCAAGGCCATAACAGTGCTGCTGAGATTTCCATATCAGGCTGTATGCTAGCACAGCATACTTTTCATTGAATTATGAAATTTTATATGAGTAAGCCATTCTCCTGCTACCGTGTCGGCAAACTGTCATCAAAGCGTCACCGCGCTGTCATACAAGCCTGCTGAGATAGGTGCATGAAATATAGAGGATAAAATAATGGCAGGATTATCAATTTGGCATGTGCTGATTTTCGCAATTGTAGTGATTTTATTGTTCGGCACATCGAAACTTAAAAATCTGGGTAAAGACGTCGGCGGCGCGATTAAAGACTTTAAAAAATCAGTCAAAGATGAAGAGGCTGAACAGGCCAAGCTTGCAGAGCCACGTACCATTGATGCCCAAGTCAAAACTCCCGAACATTCGGTTAAAAGTTAAGAGTTCGCTATGCTCAATATCGGAATGACCGAGCTGCTGATTTTCGGGATTATTGCCCTTTTGGTTCTTGGGCCAGATAAGCTTCCAGAAGCAGTACGTTTTGTCGGAACATGGTACGGCAAGATCAAGCGTATGGTGAGCAATGTTCAGAATGATCTTGATCGTGAATTGCGCCTGTCCGAGCTACGTGAACAGATGCAAGCTGAAATGCAACGGATTCAGGAACTGGAAGCCAAGATGCAGGCACAAATGACAGATTTGCAGCAGCCGATTGCAGCTGATCAAGTAAAAATAAAACCTCAGTCTGCTCAGCCCTTGCTCAGCTATCAGCCGGTGCAACAGCCCGTATCCTCCGTGTATTTACCTAAGCCTACAGCAATTCAAACCATGATTTCAGAACAACGCTATACAAAAATGAAGGTGGCCGTATGACATCCTTACCGACCACACCCGCCTCAAATGATGCTGCAGCGCTGAATCTTGAACAGATGCCGATTACCCAGCATTTGATCATCTTAAGAAAGCATCTGTTTAAAGTGGTTGCTGTCCTGATTGGCCTGTTTTTCTGCTTATTACCCTTTGCCAATCAGACTTACCAAGGGTTGTCCGAACCCTTGCGTGCACAGCTACCTGCCAGCTCAACCATGATTGCCACAGATGTCACTGCAACCTTCATGGCACCTTTTAAGCTGAACTTCTTTGTCGCGCTGATGATCGCGATGCCGTTTATCCTGTATCAGCTTTGGACCTTTATTAAGCCTGCGCTGTATGCCAAGGAAAAGAGCCTGGCCTTGCCACTTTTGATCGGCAGTATCGTGCTGTTTTATACCGGCATCAGCTTTGCCTACTTTGTGGCATTGCCCTCGATTCTGCATTTTTTTATCAGTGTTTCACCTGAAACTGTAGCCCCGATGACCGACATCAACAGTTATCTCAGCTTCTGTTTAAAGCTGTTTCTGGTCTTTGGTTTTACCTTTGAGATTCCTATTATTACCTTGGTTCTGATCTTGATTGGCGCAGTTTCGACACAGACTCTGATCGAGAAACGGCGCTTTATTATTGTGGGTTGCTTCTTTGTAGCAATGTTTGTGACGCCCCCGGATGCCCTGTCAATGATCATGCTGGCTGTCCCGATGTGGCTGCTGTTTGAACTGGGTTTGCTGGCAGGAAAACTGATTGAAAAGCGTCGGTTAAAGACTGAATAATAATAACCAGCCAAAACAAAAAAAATATTGATTTACTCAGGCAGCTCTGGCTGTCTTTTTGTTTCTTAAATTTTAATAAAATACTGATTTATTTAACTTTAATGAAATATTTTCTTAAGATTACTGTCATATCCCAAGCTTAAGGTATTGAAAACTTCTACACCACCAAGCACTTATTTTTTAATTGGGACTTTAAAATGAAAAATGAAGACATGATACCTTGCCAGGATCTGGTTGAAGACAGTAACAACTCAAATAACACGCACTTCCAAACGATTCTGGATCAATATACTAGCCGCCGCAGCTTTATTGCGAAAACTACAAGTGGGGCAATGGCATTAGCATTTGCAGCAACAGTAAGTGGTTGTTCAGATGATGATAATGATTCTGGTACTCCTGACGGTAATCCAACGACACCACCAGACACCACTAGCCCAGATCAACATGCATGGAGTGATCTAAAAGCACGTCCGAATAAATTAGCCTTTGAGCCGGTTCGCAAGAATACCCAAAACTTCTTCAGTGTTCCTGAAGGTTATGAGCTTAAAGTATTGTATGCAGTAGGTGATCCAATCAACCCTGCTTATCCAGAAAAGACCGATACGACCTTAGCTTCTGGTGCTTCTTACCAGTTCCGTTCAGGCGATAACCATGATGGTATGAGCTTCTTCGGTATGCATCCAACCAACAAAAATTATGCTGCGAAAGAATCAACACAAGGTTTACTTGTTTTAAACCACGAATACTTACAACAATCTCAGCTCCATACACCAGAAGGTACAATTACCATCGATGGTGTACGTCCAGAAGATCAGGTACTCCGTGAAGTGAATGCGCATGGTGTTTCTGTTATTGAGATCAGCAAAGATGCAAATACACAAGACGTTAAAATCAACTTAAATTCTAATTTTAACCGTCGTATCACTGCAGCAACCGAGATGGAAATTAATGGGCCAGCGCGTGGTTCTGACTTAGTCAAAACTATTTTCTCACCAGATGGGACGTTAACTCGCGGTACCTTTGCCAATTGTGGTAATGGTTATACGCCATGGGGAACTTACTTAACGGCTGAAGAAAACTGGAGTGGTTATTTCGCTCGTCAAGCCAATGACACCCGCGCTATTGCAAAAGAAGAAATTTCATTATCACGTTATGGTCGTGGTGGTACTGATGCCCGTTCATCTCAATACCGCTGGAATACTCCTGTTGCTGAATTAACCGGTGATAAAGGACTTTATGATCGTTGGGATATTTCAGTTAAAGGCACAAATGCTTTAGCAGATTATCGTAATGTCATGAATACGTGTGGCTTCATTGTAGAGATTGATCCATTTAGCGCGACTACACGTCCAGTTAAACGTACTGCACTGGGTCGTTTTGCACACGAGGACTGCCGATGTAGTAACCCTATTCCGGGTCAGCCATTAGCTTTCTATATGGGTGATGACGCGACCGGCGAATATATCTATAAATTTGTTTCTGAAGCAGTCTGGGATCCAAAAGACATTAATGGTGGTTATACCGCTGGTGATAAATACATGGATAAAGGGACATTATATGTCGCTAAATTCAATGATGACGGTACAGGTGAATGGCTAGAACTGACTCATGGCAAAAATGGTTTAACTGCTGCCAATGAAATCTATCCGTTTGCAGGCCAAGATGACATCGTCATCAATGCCCGTCTTGCTGCTGACCATGTAGGTGCGACCAAAATGGACCGTCCAGAATGGGTTGCAGTGAATCCCGAAAATGGTGAAGTCTATGTAACGCTTACCAACAACGGTAACCGTGGACGTGCTTACCCAACCGATGCAGCCAACCCACGTAGCTACATCGACTTTAAAGGCTCGTCAGCTAGCAACTCAGGAAACATGAATGGTCATATCATTCGTTTCAGTGAAGCTAAAAACACAGTTACAGCAACAAGTTTTGCTTGGGATATTTTCCTGTTCGGTGCAGAAGCACGTGCTGCCTCTAACATCAACCTGTCAGGTTTGGATGATTTAAATGACTTCTCCAGCCCGGACGGCATGTGGTTCGATCCGCGCGGGATTCTGTGGATTCAGACCGATGATGGTCAGTACACCGATGAAACCAACTGTATGATGCTGGCAGCACTTCCGGGTACTGTGGGTGATGGTGCTAAAGTGATTGCCGCCAGTACCAAGGCAGAAGGACAGGAAACCTTTGTTGGTGCCAAACTCAGTAATGATCGTGTTCGTCGCTTTTTGACTGGTCCATCGGGTTGTGAAATTACCGGCGTGACTATTACCCCGGACTACAAAGCGATCTTTGTCAACGTTCAGCATCCTGGGGGTGCATGGCCAGCCAACCAAAGCGAGCGTTATAGCCGTTTAGGCAAAGTACCTCGCTCTGCGACTGTGGTCATTACCCGTAAAGATGGCGGTGCCATTGCGGGTGAAGCTTTGGAACAAGCGAGCGTATAAAAAAAGCTGTTATTCAAAAATGCCGACTTCTAGTCGGCATTTTTTATATCCGGTGATTATTTCAGGCTAATTATTTTCTCAATAGTTTGACCTGCGGTCGCACCTTGTTGTGACTTCTCGATCCAGTGCCATCGTCCCTGCTGCATTCTCAAAAAATTGGAGCATCGGGTGCCATAGGCCGGACTCTGAATAAAAGTCGAAGACAGCAGCTGTTCCATTTCCACGGAGATGCCGGTATCTGGCAGAAGTTCAGGAATCACCTTACGTTCATCTTCCAGAATATCCCAGACTGCATGACACAAATCTGCTTCTGCGATCTCCTGGTGTTGCAGCATCGGTAAAAATTCCTGGGTAAAGCGTTTACGTAAATGTCGGGTCTTGTACCAGTCTTCACTCATCAGGCCATTCGAAACCACATAGACGCCATGCGCCAGTACTTGTGTTGCTTCACCGCGATTGCTCATATACACCGCCTGATCTTGATCGCCGATAAACAGGTTAAAGCCGGCATAGTCACACTGGCGTTGTTCCAGATCTTGAGCAAAACGAATCGGCGTTAAGTCAGAATCTAAAAAGTTCTGGATGATATGTCCACGTGAAGTCGGATAATGCCCTTTGTCCTGCCCATCACGAAAATTGGTAATCACCGCCCAGCGACCAGAAGCCGTAATCCCCATCCAGGTACCGCCCGACTGTAAATCTTGCCCGGCAATTATCGGACTATTCTCCCATTCATGCAGCTCCTGCGTAGGACGCTGATAGAACTCATCCCGATTTGAAATCAGACATAATGAGCTCTGATCCAGAACCCGCCAAGCCAATGCCACGATACACATAATTTACGCTCTCGATCTTTACACATTGAATGTACAACATTTTTCTTTGCTTTAAGCTAAAATCTGTGCAAAACAGAATCACAAGGAACAGGAATGCTCACCTATCCCAATATTGATCCCGTCGCGATTTCGCTCGGGCCCTTACAAGTCCACTGGTATGGACTGATGTACTTACTGGCATTTTTATTTGCCTGGGGATTGGCGACGTTTCGCGCCAAACAACGTGGCTGGACACCGGATATGGTGTCTGACCTGATTTTCTTCGGTGCACTCGGTGTGATCATCGGTGGCCGTGTCGGTTATGTCTTCTTCTACGGTTTTTCCCAGTTCCTGGCCGATCCTTTATGGCTATTCCAGATCTGGACCGGTGGCATGAGTTTCCACGGCGGTTTCCTCGGGGTCATTCTGGCCATGTTATGGTGGTGCAAGAAATATAAGATGACCTGGTTCCAGACCTTAGATTTTATCGCACCTTGCGTACCAACAGGGTTGATGTTTGGCCGGATTGGTAATTTTATTGGCGGCGAACTGTATGGTCGTCAGGTGACCGACCCAAACTTTGCCTGGGGCATGATCTTCCCGACCGATCCGCTGCAACTGGTGCGTCATCCATCACAATTGTATCAGGCGCTTTGTGAAGGCCTGATCCTGTTTATTGTCCTATGGTGGTTCAGTTCCAAGCCGCGTCCACGTATGGCAGTTTCGGCGTTGTTCTTGATCGGTTATGGTCTGGCACGTTTTGTGGTTGAATTCTTCCGTGAGCCGGACAATGGCCAGTTGTTTATTGGCTGGATGAGCAAAGGACAATTCCTGAGCCTGCCAATGATCCTGATTGGCTTGTGGATGATGTGGTATGCCTACCAGAAGAAAATATATGACTGGGGTCCACAAAAAAATAGCTGAGAAAATCGCGTAATTTAGCGAGGCAAAGGCCTCGCTTTTTTATACTCAAAATATGCTAAAGTGCCGATTATCTCTTCTATTCTTTCATCATTATGCTTGAGTTCTGGTTTAATCCGCAGGTATCTGTTCTCAAAAAACTTTTGATCTTTATTGTGATTGCAGCGACAGCTGCAGGCTTGTACTGGATGCAACCACTGCCCTTAGATTCTATTTTGATGTTTGTCGGGACCGGCATCATTTTTCTGATCTGTCGTTACTGCAAAATCCACTTTGCCAGCAAAAATCCGACCGGTTTGCTGTATAGATTACTGACCTGGATTCCAATTGCCTTATTGATTGCTTTAGTTTTTATGAATATGCAACAGGGCGAAATCCTGATTCCGGGTGCACAAGGCATTGCCTTTATGGCACTGGCAATTTGTCTGTTTTCTCCACTGTCCCTGCTCAATCAGAACAAATCAGATGCAGGTTCACCCCATGCTTGAGTTCTGGTATTCGGAACGCTGTAGCCGTCAAATCAAACTCATCGCCATCATCGCGACCTGTATTTTGATTTATACAGCATCGACTGTGGCCCAGTTAGATCCGGTATTTGTGGGGGTGAGTTTAGCGATTGGAATTGTCGTGCATTTACTACACCATTTCCGCCTGAAAATCTCAAAATCCAATCCCTATGCAAATGGCTTTAGCGCCTTGAGCCGGGTCATTCCCATCATTGCCTTAATTACCCTGTTTGGCTATTTACCAGAACAGCACCAGCAATGGGGCAAATTTGCCTTGGGTCTGCAATGTCTTGGCTTTGCCGCGATTGGATTATTTATCGTTTCAATCTATGAAAGCCGTGCGAAGCGTTTTGAGGACTGATCACTTCGCAGTGTTTTCTTAGAAGTAAGTTTCCAGACGATAGTAACTATAAGTCACGTTTTTATTGCGATAAACCGCATGATCTCGCTGTTTAAAATCCGATACCCAGGCACTACCTGAATAAGCCGCGATATGTCCATATTTATGTCCCTGAGTACGGTCAATAATATAGATATCGCCTTTTTTCGGCCGATCAAAAGAAGCATTAATTTTCTTATAACCCAGCTGCATCAGGGTACTTCCCCAATCTGCCGCTGCGACCGGATGATTCACAATTTTCGCACCAGAAGATTGCAGACCGACACGAATACTGCGCGCACATTTCTGTGTACTGGTATTTCGGGTAATGCCTTGCAGATAACTGGTAAATTTCTCGATATTGATACGATGGCCATTGCTTACGCCTGAAGCGTTACGGACAGTGGCTTTTTGGGATGACTTTTTAGGTCTTTGCTCCGATTGGGAACGCACCATGATATTCGCTTGGACAGGAGCATATACTTCGCTCATGTTTACTTGATGATCATAGATCATGCCTTACCAACCGCTCCTCGCCTGTAATTTAGGCTTTCATATTGTTAACAAGCCGAGAATACTAGTCGTTTAAATGTTATCTTTCACATTAAAAATGTAAATAAATTTGTCTATTTTTCCGGCATTCAAATTAAGCCGTTCTTTCTCATACAGTTACAAAACCCATCATCTTTGCAAAAAAAATGTAAAGCAAAGCCAACTTCGATGCCTTGCAAAGCTTTTTTAGCCTGAACTATACAAAATGAGTCCTTATCTTTTTCTACTGAAACGTGTGGATTTAATCTGTAGCTCGGCCATTTTCAGATAACATTTCACCACATGATTACATCATTTTGAGCTTTACCGCCTGTATTACACTGATGCGGCATTTTTAAACCTTGAACTAAACTTTAAATATTGAACTAAACAGAGAAGAAAAATGAGTCAGACTTTAAGTACCGTTTCAAATTTTAATTTAGAACAATATTTAAGTACCTGGTATGACATTGCACACTTGCCGATGAAGCGCCAACCTGAAGACAGCACCGATATTTCTGCGGTATAGAGCTTGAATGAAAATGGCAAGGTGGATGAAGCCATTGCTGAAGCGATCATTGTCGATGCAGAACATGCCAAGCTTGAAATCAGATTTTTACCTGAAGGCTTGCATGGGATCCCGTTTACCAAGGGCGATTATTGGGTCTTAAAAATCGATCCGGATTATCAGACGGCACTCGTGGGCGAGCCGAATAAAGAATATTTATGGTGATTACATCGCGACACCAGTCTGGACGAAGCGACTCAACGCGAATATTTAAGTTATGCAGCACCCTTAGGTTATGATCTGTCTGATCTGATTCATACCGTCCATACTGGCCATAAAACCGCTTAAACCTTTTCTACAACAAGCACCCGCACTGGGTATTTTTTTTTGATTGGGTGCTTGCCGATCTTTTTTGCAGAAGATGCAATATCAGAAATATTAGAAAAAAATGTTATGATGCATTCAATTCAATTTACCCAACTCGACAGAAAGTGGATTTATCCGAGATAAACTTTTTCTGCTGAAAAAAAAGGTAATTTAAACAAATTTTTAAGAGAGACCTATGCGCCAATATCTTGACCTATTACAACATATCATCGACAACGGCGGCGATAAAGGCGACCGTACCGGTACAGGTACACGTTCGGTATTTGGTCATCAGATGCGCTTTGATCTTTCCCAAGGTTTTCCTTTACTGACCACCAAAAAAGTTCATTTCCGCTCTATCGTGATCGAACTGTTGTGGTTCCTGAAAGGCGATACCAATGTTCAGTATTTAAAAGACAATAAAGTCTCGATTTGGGATGAATGGGCGACCGCAGAACAAACTGCGCGTTTTGGCCGTCCTGAAGGCGAATTAGGCCCAGTATATGGTCACCAATGGCGCAATTTTGGTGCCAGCAAAAATGCAGACAATAGTTATAATCAGGATGGTTTTGACCAGATCAAATGGTTGATCAATGAAATTAAAACCAATCCAAATTCGCGCCGTCTGATTGTGTCGGGCTGGAACCCGAATGAAGCGGGTCAAGTCGCATTACCACCTTGCCATACCCTGTTCCAGTTCTTTGTACACAATGGCAAATTGTCTTGCCAGTTGTACCAGCGCAGTGCTGATGTATTTTTGGGTGTACCATTTAACATTGCCAGCTATGCTTTGTTGACGCATATGATCGCGCAAGTTTGTGATCTGGATGTTGGTGACTTTGTCTGGACTGGCGGCGATACCCATTTGTACAGCAACCATTTTGAACAGGCACAATTACAGCTCAGCCGTGAGCCACTCGGCCTTTGTCAATTAAAACTAAATCCCGAGATTAAAGACCTGTTCGATTTCAAATTTGAAGATATCGAAATTGTCGGTTATGAATCTCATCCAGGAATTAAAGCCCCTGTCGCTGTTTAATTTTCTTTATTATAAAGTTCCCCCTCCTCCTAGGAGAGGGCTAGGAAGAGGTTTTTTACCACGCGTGAATCGCCACCTCCTTTCAAAATATATTCCTAGCCCTAAAGCATGAAGGCAATCAATATAGATTTTTAACCTTTCTTTCGTACCAGTAAAAAATTACACGAAGGACTTTGGGCTTGATAAGAAGGATTCAATACATGTCATTTCAAGATTTAGAAGTTGTACACGTCGTTGCCATGGATCAGCAGCGTTGTATCGGCAAGGGCAATGACCTACCTTGGCATATCTCTGCCGACCTGAAACACTTCAAGGAAATCACCCAAGGCGGTGTGGTGGTGATGGGTCGCAAGACACTAGAATCGATGGGACGTACCTTGCCTAAACGGGTGAATTGGGTCATTACCCGTGATCCAGACTGGGCATTTGCAGGCACCAAAGTCGCTTATAGCATTGAAGATGCGCTGAGTCAGGCCGTTGCAGATGTAAAGGCTTCAGAAAAACCTGAAACCATTTTCATCATTGGTGGTGGTGAAATCTTTAAACAGACTATGGATATTGCAGACCGTCTGGAACTGACCCATGTCGAACTGGATGTACAGGGCGATGCCTATTATCCAGCGATTCCAGCAGAATTTAAAAAAGTCGCTGCCGAGCAACATATCGACGACAAAACCGGCATTGCTTTTGAGTTCGCAACCTACAGAAAATAAAGCCTATTTCTCATGAAAAAGTGATGATGCAGGGACGCGAATACATCTCCAGACATTGGAGTCTGTGGCTACTGGGCAGCCTGTTTACTTTATTCGTCCTTCTGTCGAGCCTGTGGTTCAGCCTGATGCTCTGGGTTCATCAACCCCTCGGAAAAATCGGCAGCTTGATGCTGATTGGACTCTGGCTGACCTTTGCGCTGGTCGTTCTCGGGATTTATTTCACCCGGCATCTGATCTCCCGCCAAGTGGATAGCGTTCTTTATCTTCTGGCCTTTTTATTCTGTCTGCTAGGATATTTCAGTCTGGAAGCGCGTCAGGATCGAGAGTGGAATCCTGAGGTTTCCCAGCTTCTGCATTATGAGCAGCAAGGCGATCAGGTTACCTTACACAATATCCGCAACTTTGACTGGCAGGCCGATGGTCGCTATATCGAACGCTGGGAAAGCCGCAGTTTTGATCTGAATCAGATTACTGGCGTGAACATCATTACTTCCTACTGGATGGGGCCTAAAATTGCCCATACCCTGGTCAGCTTCGATTTTGCCAATCAAAAGCCACTCACCTTCTCGATTGAAATCCGCAAGGAAAAGAATGAAGAGTTTTCAGCGATTGGTGGCTTTTTCCGAAAATATGAACTGAGTCTGGTCGCATCGGATGAAAAGGATATTGTCTATACCCGTAGCAATGTCCGTGGTGAACAGGTCTATTTTTTCCCAGTCAAAATGCCGCAAGCTCAGGCTAAAGCGCTATTCAAGGAATATCTGCGTCAGGCCGATGAGCTGGCCCAAAAGCCAAAATGGTACAATACCCTGACCAGTAATTGCACCACACTAGTCTTTGATATGGTTCAGGCGATATCGCAACAACAGCTACCCTCAGATTACCGGTTGCTGGCCTCCGGCTATTTACCGAATTATCTCTATGATCTTAAAGTACTGGAACAGTCTTGGGATATGCACACTTGGTATCAACGGGCACATGTCAATCCACGGGTAGAACGCACCGCTAATCTCTCCAGTCAGGACTATTCACGCCTGATCCGGCAGGGCCTACCAAAACCCGACATGCGATAACTGTGTAGCAAATCCACTTCAATAAAGATACAAAATCAACTGGAACCTTGATCATTTTTTTGTTTATATACAAATAGCTAGTCAATGATCAGAGTATCTCTCATGCTAAAAAAATTAACTGCAATCGCGATTTTAGGCTCGGTTCTAACGGTCATGGGCTGCGAAACTGTGCCCAATACAGCCACGACACAAACCGCGAATCATTTACAACTTTTGCAAAATCGTACTTGGATTGCGACCCAGATTGGTAATACTGAAATCAAGACTGCGCCAACCGCACGCAATGTTCCGAGTCTGCAATTTGATGCCAGTACCCAGCGCGTTTCAGGTTCAGATAGCTGTAACCGGATTATGGGCAGTTACACAGCAGCGAAAGACACGCTGACCCTGAACCAAATGGCCACTACCCGTATGGCCTGTATGAACAACGATCAGCTTGATCAGAAATTTAATGAAGCTTTAGCCAAAGTGACACATTATCAAGTATTTGGTAAAACCTTAAAATTACTGGATCGCCATGGGAATCTCTTGATCCAGCTAGAAAGTGCTGTTCAGCCGCGTTAATACTTCCCTACAAAAAGCCTGTATGGACAGGCTTTTTTATCTTTCATACTGATGAGCTGGAATTTAACCATCAGCCCGATTGAGTTATTTAATTGAATGAGGAATCAACCATGCAACAGGCACTTTTCGGTGGGGGATGCTTTTGGTGTACTGAAGCCGTATTTTTACAGATCCAGGGGGTTCAGCAGGTCATCAGTGGCTATGCAGGTGGGCACACAACTCAGCCAAACTATGATGATGTCTGTGGTGGCAATACCGGCCATGCCGAAGTCATTCTGATCGATTTCGATGAAAACCAGATTAACTATACCCAGTTGCTTGATGTATTTTTTGCGACCCATGATCCGACCACGCTAAACCGTCAGGGCAATGATGTCGGCACCCAGTATCGTTCTGTAATTTATTATCTGAATGATGAACAGCAGCAACAGGCGCAGCAGGCGATCGATGCTCTGAAAACCGATAGCATCAATGTGGTGACTGAACTGAGCCCTGCTCCAACTTTCTATCCGGCGGAAGACTATCATCAAAACTTCTTTGCCAAGAACCAGACCCAGGGCTATTGCAATTTTGCCATTCCGCCAAAATTGAATAAATTACGCAGCAAATTTACGACCCTATTAAAAACCCATTAAGATTCACGAAAAATGGGCATAAAAAAAGCGACTGCAATCAGTCGCTTTTTTTATTATCTAAATCTTAGTTATCGGTTGCAAAAGCAATATCGCTGAGTCCGGCTCCACTCGCACGCGACATGACTTGCGCCACCGAGTCATAACGTGATTCTTTATCCGCTTTCAACACAATGGTCGGCTGACGTTCAGCTTGGCCCGCTTCATTAAAACGGGTTTCAAGCTGCTCTAGCGTCAGTACATCGCCATTCCAGGCAATGTCACCTTCGGCATTGATGCTGATCGTGACATTTTCAGGCGGCAGATCGATAATCTCCGCAGTAGTTTGTGGCAAGGTTAATGGAATTGATGGGTTCGCAACGGTCGCTGTCACCAGAAAGATGATCATCAATACCAACATAATGTCGATGAGGGGAATGAGGTTCATCTCATTCATGCCTACATCGTTGTCTTCACCCAGTTGAAAAGCCATTAAGCTTGACCTCCCACGAAACTCTGTTGTGTTACTTTTTCATCAGACTTTTTTGCAGCAGATTCCTGTTGCAGCATAGTATCAATCAGCAGACCATGTGCCTGATCTTGTAACTCGTGTGCCAAACCACGATTAGCACGGACACAGATGTTATAAGCCAGTACCGCAGGAATCGCGACTGCCAGACCTAAGCCAGTCATAATCAATGCTTCACCGACTGGGGTTGCCACTTGTGCCAGACCAGCCTGACCACTTTTACCAACAGCAACCAACGCATGGAAGATGCCCCATACCGTACCGAACAAACCGACAAATGGTGAAATTGAGGCAATCGTACCAAGAACTGATACACCTTTTTCGGCATTGGCTTTTTCTGCTGAAATCTGGCGTAATAGCGCCTGTTCTGCCACTGCCTTACGTTGTTCAAAGCCCAAAGGAGCCAGTTTGGTTTTCAGTTGCTCCAATGCCTTAGATAACTGAGTATAGGCAATCTGTTTCAGTTGGCGAGTGCCCATCAAACGCAGCACAAAAATGGTCCATGTCGCAATCGACATTGCCAATAACACGAAATACAGCGTTTTACTGACTGCATCAGCGTGTTGCCAATAAACTGAAAAGTTCATATTCGAACTCCTAATGGGTGAGCCGTTATTTAACCTGAAAATCGAAAGGCTGTTCCACGCGTGTTGGATAAGCCACACCATTTTCAACATATTTGGTGAGTTGTGCACGACGTACCGCTGCTTCTACTTTGCGCGTTACCGCCGGGCTACAACTTGAATTTCGTGCAGTCGCAGAGACCACTTTACCCTGCTCATTCGCTGAAACGTCTACTACCAGTGAACAGGCTGATTTTAATTCACCTGCAGAGAGTGAGACTTTTGGTGAACGCTGCCAGGACACGCCCCCACCAATCGATACACTTTTCGGTGATGGCGGCGCAGCAGGTGCTGGCGGTGCCATAGGCGCAGGTGGCGCGACTGGAGCGGGTGCCGATTTCACTTTAGTTTCAGTGACCACTGTCGGTACAACCGGACTTGGGGTTGGTTTTGCTTCAACTGGCGGTGCTTTAACCACTTTTGGCGCTTCAGCCTTTTTCACCTGCTCGATTTTTTCTACTTTTTTCGGTGGTGGTGGCAGCGGTTTATCGACAATTTTGACTTCTTTAGGCTTAGGCGGCTCTTTTTGTGGCTCGGCCTTCGGCTTTGGCGGTAAAGGTTTTGGCGCTTCCTGGAGTTTAACAAAGCGCACTTTTAAGGGTTGCTTATCAATGGGTGTCAGCTCAGGTGCTTTCATCTGGCTGATCGCATATAACACACCCACATGCCCAACCAGTACAGCCGCCACGATAGAGATGACTTTCTTTTTCATCTGATTCGGCGGTGTAGGCATTTGGGGCGCAGCAACTTGACTCATTAAATCTATTACCTTGAGGAGATGATGTGGAACAAACTATCAAGCTCATCGGTTAGCACAATTAAAGTATGCCAATAATAAATGAGAAGTGTTTTCATTTGCAACCGCTAATCCTACCTTTGACTGACTTTTTTTGCATCAAAACAAAAAAGGCACACTAAAAGTATGCCTTTTTAAAACGCAATGCAAGTCTTATTGGAACACGACAGTCTTGTTGCCATCGACAATAATACGGTCTTCCAAATGCCATTTTACCGCACGGGCCAATACATTACGTTCTACGTCCTGACCGAGTTCACGTAACTGCTCAACAGTAAAGTCATGGTTCACGCGCTCCACATCCTGCTCAATAATCGGACCTTGATCCAGATCAGCAGTCACATAGTGCGCAGTTGCACCGATCAGCTTCACGCCTTTTTCATAGGCCTGTTTGTACGGATTGGCACCTACAAAAGCCGGCAGGAAAGAATGGTGAATGTTGATCACTTTCATTTCCCACTTGCTGACAAATTCTTCATCCAGAATCTGCATATAACGCGCCAGCACCAGTAAGTCATTGCCCTGCATCAACTGGTCGATTTCTGCATAAGCTTCAGGTTTGTTGTCTTTGGTCACCGGCACGACTTCGAATGGAATGCCAAAGTTTTCAACTGCTTCGCGTAAAGTCTCGTGATTCGATACCACTTTGGTAATTTCACAAGGTAGGCCACCACGCGCATGACGCCATAACAGCTCAAGCAAGGCATGATCGACCTTAGACACCAGAATACCGACTTTTTTCACGTCACTGACCAGAGCCAGACGCCATTGCATGCCATAGCGTTCTGCCACATTCGCTGCAAAAGTCTGGGTAATACTTTCTTTACGACTTTGCAGATTATCGAGTTCAAATTCAACGCGCATGAAGTAACGTCCGCCCTGCGCTGCTGTCGCATATTGGTCAAGCGCAGTAATGTTGGCACCTTGATGATACAAGAAGCTCGAAACAGCCTGCACGATGCCCGGCTTGTCTTCACAAGTAATCAATAAACGTGCGGTGTTAGCAGTCGTCATATTCATGTTGGTTTAAGTCACTAATCAGTTAAATTAAAAATAAGCCGAGTATTCTAACGCGTTTCTTGGATATTCTGAATAGTTTGTTCAGATTCAGAATCTTTAGATGACGACAGGCTGGCAAAAAGTTCCGAAGAGCCCAAACTACTCAATAAACCTTCATAGGTTTGACGACTTTCACCACGTAAATACGCCCCTTCCAGGAATACCATTTGACGGAGTGCCTGCCAGACCCATTTTTCTTCCAGCGTATTGGAATCGGTTAAATGACCTGACATATACAGGAAGTTGGTCCAGTTGGTCAGTACAATCCACAGGTTAATGATCAGGGCTTCAATTTCTGAATCGGTCATGTCCATCAGGCCTGCATTAACAAAGCCTTTATAAATTTTCTGGCCCTGCTGCATCACCTGTCCGGCAAAGCGTGGATACATCTTGCGAAAATCTTCGTTATTTTCTACCAGATGATAGACATCACGATGCAGAAAACGGTAAGCCCATAACTGGCTGCTCAGCACCTGAAAATAATGCACCTTATCATTGGCATCCAGTGCACGGTCATCCGGCAGCGCCAGCATTTCCAGGGTCTGATGCTGGTACTGTTCCATCAATTCTTTAATAATTTCATTTTTATTGCGGAAATGATAATACAGGTTACCCGGGCTCATGCCGAGTTCAGCCGCAATGTGATTGGTGGTTACCGATCGTTCGCCACGCTCGTTAAACAGCTGCAAACTGAGCTGCAAGATACGCTCTTTAGTTTTTAAGGTTTTGGTTTGGGACATCCTAAAATAACCATTCAGTTCATGCATTAGCAGGCTAACACACAAAGTCACTTGACTAATTAGAGTATTTGCTCTAAAAATTAATTAATCGATTTTTGAATAATGGTAGTGCGGCATGAACAGTCACACAAAAACAACATCAATGACACCACATTTTTTTGATAGCCAATATCTGAATGAAGTCTTGGCGCAACAAAAACACGCTTACTTACACTACCCTCTGCCGACTGCAAAGGAACGTATCGATCGTTTAGCTCGACTTAAGCGTATCTTAGTTAAGTATCAAGATCAATTTGCTGATGCAATTAATCAGGACTATGGTAACCGTTCCATTGGGGAAACCAAGATTGGTGAACTGCTCACCTGTCTGGAACATATCAAATATTACAGCAAAAACCTGACCCGATGGATGAAACCTTCCAAGCGTCATGTCGGCATTATTCATCAGCCGGCCAAAGCCTGGGTGCAATATCAGCCTTTAGGCGTAGTCGGAATTATCGCACCTTGGAACTATCCGCTGTTATTGTCGATTGGCCCTTTGATTTGCGCACTGGCGGCCGGCAACCATGCCATGATCAAAATTTCCAGTGCATCCGCTGCTTTTGGTGAAGTTCTGGAAAAAGCCCTGGCTGAAGCCTTCCCTAAAGAATTGGTCGCTGTAGTGAATGGTGGCGGTGTGATTTCAGATGCTTTCTGTCGTTTGCCTTTCGATAAACTGATTTTCACCGGCTCAACTGCGGTCGGTAAAACCGTCATGGCAGCCGCTGCCGAAAATCTGGTGCCGGTGATTCTGGAACTGGGCGGTAAATCGCCAGTACTGGTACATCCATCGATTGATCTGCGCGATGTCGCGCAGCGGATTGCGGTGGGCAAACTCTGGAATGCCGGTCAGACCTGTGTAGCGCCAGACTATATGTTCCTGCCTCTCGGAAAAACTGCCGAGTTCATTGATCACTTTAAAGCCTGTGTCGAAAGCATGTATCCGGATATCACCCATAATCAAGATTACACCTCGATTATTAATGTCAAACAATATAACCGTCTGCAAGGCTATCTGGATGATGCGCGTGAACAGGGTGCGCAAGTCATTGAAATTAATCCGCGTAGTGAAAACTCGGCTGATCTGCGCAAGATTGCACCGACCATCGTGACCAATGTCACCCCGATGATGCAGATCATGCAGCATGAAATCTTTGGCCCACTGTTACCGATCATGGAATATGATCAAATTGACGATGTCATCGACTTTATTAATAGCCGTCCGCGTCCACTTGCTTTATACTACTTCGACTTTGATCAGGCGCGTGCCGATTATGTCGCACAGCGTACCCATTCAGGGCATTTCGGGCAAAATACGGTACTGACCCATGTTGCGCAGGACGATCTACCATTTGGGGGTGTCGGTGCATCAGGTATGGGTAAATACCATGGCCCAGAAGGCTTCTTCAGTTTGTCGCATGAACGCTCAGTAATGTCGAATCCAAAGCTGTACAGCTTGAAATACATTCTGCCACCGTTCAATAAACCGATTCACAAGCTGATTTCGAAGACACTTCTCCGCTAAATGATCAAGGCATGAGCTATCGATATAGTTCGTGCCGCGTTTTGACGAAAATCGCTTGTCTTTTAAGCGCATTTTTGATATAAAACGCCCCTTGAATGATTTCAATCCGTTTATTTTTGACTGGCCATACAGATTTGCTGTTGGCTAAATCAATGGAGTTACACCATGTCTAAGGTTTGCCAAGTTACCGGCAAGCGTCCAGTCGTTGGTAACAACGTCTCACACGCCAACAACAAAACTAAGCGCCGGTTCGAGCCGAACCTGCACCACCACCGTTTCTGGTTAGAAAGCGAAAAACGTTTTGTACGTCTTCGTTTAACCACTAAAGGTATGCGTATTATCGACAAATTGGGCATTGAAAAGGTTGTTGCTGACCTACGTGCTCAAGGTCAAAAGATCTAAGGAGTCTGAACCATGCGTGATAAAATTCGCTTAGTTTCTTCAGCTGGTACAGGTTATTTCTATACCACGACTAAGAACAAACGTACTATGCCGGAAAAAATGGAAATCAAAAAATTTGATCCAAAAATCCGTCAACACGTAATCTTCAAAGAAGCTAAAATCAAATAATTTTAGTTTCTTTAAAAAAACGACCTTTGCGGGTCGTTTTTTTTGCACTTTTTTTATCCGACTTGATAAACTTTCTGCATGTTTTGGCACTTTTTGTGCTTATTTCCCAGCAAACCTAGCTAAAGGAGTATTTAGTGCCACATGACGTAGAGCTCATTATATTACTGGCTGTTGGTTTTGGCTTAGCTTTGGTCTTTGGCTATCTCGCTGCACGGTTACGTCTTCCCCCTTTGATCGGTTACTTAATTGCCGGCATTCTGATTAGTCCCCACACGCCCGGTGTGGTCGGTGATATTCATCTGGCCAACCAACTGGCAGAACTTGGCGTCATGTTCCTGATGTTTGGTGTCGGAATGCATTTTTCCCTGAACGATCTGATGCAGGTCCGCCGGATTGCCCTGCCCGGGGCCATTTTACAGATTGCAGTTGCCACCTTGCTCGGGGTTGGAGTTTCGATGCTGTGGGGCTGGAGCTTTGGCTCAGCACTGGTCTTCGGCCTAAGCCTGTCTTGTGCCAGTACCGTGGTTCTACTCAAAGCCCTTGGTGATCGTGGCTTACTGGATTCAATCAATGGCCGAATTGCTGTTGGCTGGTTGCTGGTCGAAGATCTGGTTATGGTCTTGGCGCTGGTACTGTTACCTGCCACTGCGGTGCTTTTAGGGGGGCAGGCGCTGGAAGGCGCAAGCGATGAGAATATCTGGCTTACCTTAGGGATTACCTTACTTAAAGTCGCAGGCTTTATTGCCTTCATGCTGATTATTGGTAAACGCTTGATTCCGATGATCATACAGGTGGTGGCACGTCTGGGTTCACGTGAGCTGTTTACCTTAACAGTGGTGGCTGCTGCCGTCTCGATTGCCTTTGGTGCTTATAAGATCTTTGGCGTGTCGATGGCACTGGGTGCTTTCTTTGCCGGGATGGTGGTGAAAGAATCTGATTTCAGTCATCGTGCCGAAGAAGAAACCTTGCCACTGCGTGAAATTTTCTCGATTTTATTCTTTGTCTCCGTCGGCATGCTGTTTGATCCGCGCATCCTGCTGGAACAGCCTTTACATGTACTGGCCGTGGTCGGGATTATCATGATTGGTAAAACTATTGCCGCGATGGCACTGGTGCTGTTCTTCCGTTATCCGATCAATACCGCTTTGACCGTCGGTGCTTCTCTGGCACAGATTGGTGAGTTCTCCTTTATTTTGGCTGCACTCGGTGTTTCGCTCAATCTGCTTTCGCTGGAAGGTCAAAACCTGATTCTGGCAGGTGCCTTAATTTCGATTACGCTTAACTCCTTTATCTTTTCCGCGATTGAGCCGGTACAGAAATGGATTCGGGAACGCTCGACTCTGGCCCGCTTACTGGAACGCAGTGGTGACCCTTTGGCAATGTTACCGGATGAAGTCTCACAGGATTACCTGCGCGATCAGGTGGTCATTATTGGCCATGGTGAGGTGGGACGTCGCATTACCCGCTCATTGATGGAAGAAAACATTAAGGTGGTGATTGCCGAAGAAAACCGTGACATCGTCGAAAACCTACGTGAAAAAGGCATTGCTGCAGTGTCTGGTGTAGCCACTGAAGCCGGAGTACTGATTCAAGCACATATTCAACATGCGCGCTTACTGGTTATCTCTCCTATGGATATTATCGATATTCATAAAATCGTAGACATTGCCAAGACCTTGAATCCACAAATTCAGGTACTGGTCTGTGCAGAAAGCAAGGAAGAAGCTGAAGCCATTCGTCGGGATAATGTCGGTGCGGTTTATTATGCCAAAGAAGAAATGGCGAAAAATATGAGCAATCATATTTTGAACCAGATTGAGATCGCGCATCAGCATACGCCTTCTCATTAAAGTTTTTCTTTGAATAAACACTGAATAAAAAAGTTGCCGGATCTGGCAACTTTTTTTATGGACATCAATATATCTCTGAGCCAAAGATTTTATTAACACACTGGCTTCAGACTGCTCACGACTTAAATTTTAAAATACTGATTTTTCATCTTCATTTTAAATGAATGTTTTTGTGATACTTAAAATCTGCCTAATTTAATAACCTATAAAACTCAAAAAGCACACCGATAGTGTGCTTTCTAAATAAATTTCAACGATTAACTCATATACTTTGGTTCTTCATCCACAACTTCAGCCTGCCATTCATTGACCTGCTGTTCCAGCAAACCATAGAGTGCTGCCTGAATCATCTGTTGCGCAATCACGGGGGTCTGCTCTCCAAGTAGAGCTTTTACCTCATCATTAAATTGAATCATGACCAAAGGCTGTTTATGTGAGCCTGCATTGCGTAGAGCCAACGCGCCACCTTCAAGTTGAACGAGTTCTAAAATCGCGTCTTGATTACCAAATAAATCTTTCAACTGTTCTATAGACATATATCCTCCATGTTCAACATGGTGGCAAAGCACCGGGTGCACTTTGCATCATTAGAGTAATTGATATAGGGTTAAAAATTGCATTTTCAAGTACAGCCGATCCGATTAAAATTCAATCATCTCATTACGAAAACCATCAATTAATTGCGTCAGGTCACGATGCCACTCTCTCAATATAGCAGTATCAGGTAACCATGCTTGTGGAGACTGTGTGACTTTAATGATGAGATTTGAGGAGGTTTCGTCTTCAGGTTCTGGGGTACTTGGTTCGGGCGCATACTGGCACAGACGGTAAGCACGTTTCAGTTCAGCAATGAAACCGCTCTTGGATAAATGTTGCAGGACCGCCACTTCCGGCGAAATCTGGCCTTTGGCCGCCATCAGTTCTTCGATCGATTTTAGCGTCGGATGAGGATCATTCAGGCGATAGTAACGCACCAGTTCCTGTAAAAATGCTAACAAAGCACCATGCAAATGAAACACAGTTGCTTCACGTTGTGCCTGAGCCTGTTGTACATGTTCGGTTTGCTCTGCTTGCTGGCAGGATAGACGGGCAAAATACAGTTTTTGATTGGTACGGTCCGCATGATAGCGAGCAACACGGGTCATCGAGATTTCCTAAGGTTTAAAACAAATTTTGGCTTTTATAAAGTAAAAGGTTCGCCTGCATTTCGCAATCAAAAGATGTTTAGACTGAATCCATCCAGCACTGAAATTCAGAGCATTGAGCTCACTAATTAAGTACAGCGATAATAAATTTCAGCCATAAAAAAGGAGCCTATCAAGTGCTCCTTTTTTGAGTTTAAGCCTGAGGCTTATCTTCTGTGGCTTTCACGCGGATCCCATGTCCGTGCAGGCGTAAAGTATTCAGGCCTTTAATGGCTTTGACTGCTTCACGGCCATGTGGCATTTCTACAAAAGCAAAACCTTTTGATTTGCCTGTTGCTGCATCAAGCACCAAAGTACAGGTCTCCACTGTGCCATATTCCTGGAACAGTTTCAGTAATTCGGCTTCTGTGACCGTACGTTCTAAATTACGAACTAAAATTTTCATCTTACAACCTTAAGAAGATAGGCAAAAAATATCAAAAAGCACGCGCCTACTCTACTTTTTGCATGAAACAACTTTGCTATAGTTTAATCGAGATCAATCCCAAAATCTAAATTAATCGACTTGCGTTCAATCAAGGCACTTTTTACGGTTTGCTGCCGAGTTTTGTAATGGGTTTCCGTGGTGCATAACTGCCGGGTAAGATCATTCAGGAAATAGCTTTCGACTTTACGCCCCTGCTCATCGACCGTTTCCCGCGCCCAATGATTCAGGTTCTGTTTGGTCAGAATCAATTCATTTTTTGCCCGGGTCAATGCTACATACAGCACACGACGCTCTTCTTCGACATCATCAAAATCACCTTGGGCACGTGCATGCGGATAATTCCCCGGCGTGACATTGGCTACATAACAGACATTTTGCTCGGTGCCTTTGGCCGAGTGAATGGTGATTAAGGTCACCACATCATGATCCGACTGGCGTTCAATTTCCGAAATTGACACCGGATCCAGTACATATTCCTCTAAAAATTCACTCAGCTGCGAATGTTTGGAGGCCAGCTGTTTGACCAGTTCAAAATCACTCTGGCGACGTGGCCAATCCTTTTTATAGTTTTCTGCCAGTTGAGATTCAATCGCCTGAATCGCAAGACTGACACAGGCTTGCACTTCGCCTTTGAGCACATTCATCTGCTGCATGATCAGAATAGTCTCTAGCGGTATCTTGCCAAACTGTTCTAATTTCTTTGCAATCTGATCCATTTCCGGTTCAGCCAATAACTGCTGCGATAGCTTGCTAGCACCAACATCACCCACACCATTCCACAGGGTTAAGAAACGCATCCAGGCAATATCATCTAGTGGATTGGCCACCACCCGCAGCATGCTGAGCAAATCTTTGACATGCGCAGTTTCCAGCAGCTTCATGCCACCAATAAAGCGATACGGCACATTGGCCGCGATACAGGCCGCTTCAATATGCCGCGCGGCAAAACTGGAGCGTACCAGCACCATATGCTCGCCCCATTTGCTGCCTTGCAGATAATGACGTTCTTTAATATCAATCGCAATCCATTTGGCTTCATCAAATTCATTCGGGAAAATATGCATGCGCGGCTTAACACCTTCTCCGCGATACGCTTCCAGACGTTTGTCATATTTAATTTCAGACTGATCAAGCAGCCAGTTGGACAGATCCAGAATTTCTTGGGTCGAACGGTAGTTTTTTTCTAATTTAAAAATCTGCGCATCTGGCACACGCTCTTTGAAATGGTGAATATTCTCAAAGTCTGCACCACGGAAACCATAAATGGATTGCGCATCATCACCGACACAGAACAGGCTGATTCGGTCTTTGAGTGGCTCCAACAAAGCCCATTGCAATGGATTGGTATCCTGCATTTCATCGACCAGCATATGCCGACAGATTGAAGCGACATAATCGACCAGACCTTCGGACTGTGCCAGCGCCGTAGCTACTACCGCCAGAATGTCATCATAATCCAGAAAGCTGCGTGCCTGCTTACGTGCTTCGTACTCTTTCATGATTTCGGCAATCTGGTCTTTGAGAGCCAGATATTCCGGCATCTGTTTTTCCAGTGCCAGACTAAGTTTTTGCCGGGTATTCCGTGCAAAAGAATACAGGTCACATAGTTCCTGAGGCTTAGGCAGATGATTGGGATTTTTCTTGTCATCACGACCGCGAATCAGGCGGAACATCATCAGCTGATCATCACGATCAATAATCGAAAACTGTTCCAGACCAAAAGCTTTCGGAATACGGCGCAGCAGATACATACAGAAGGTATGAAAGGTCGAGGCCCGCAGTCCCTTGGCTTCTTCACCAAGTGCCAGTTCGACACGCGCCACAATTTCACTGGCAGCCCGGCGGGTAAAGGTCAGAATCTGAATCTGGTTGGCAGGCACGCCCTGTTCAATCAAGTAAGCTGCGCGTGCCACGATGGTCTTGGTTTTGCCACAACCTGCCCCGGCCAGCACCAAACTGTGTTTTGCTTCTGTGGTCGCTGCTTGCTTTTGTTGGGGGTTTAATTCATCAATCAGGGTGGCTAAACTCATTTTCACTCATCATTTTGTGGATGTATGTAGTTTAACAGATCGCTTCCAGAATTATGGCTTTTCAGTTGTCCTGAAACTGTCTCCAATTTTATTTCCTGATTTGATATTAGCTAACGACAGGGCGTGCTGGATTGCAGGAGAGAGAAATACTCTCACTCTGTCAAAAGATTTTTAACTATCTCAGCGACAGCTTTCTCCAAGTTCATTTCTGCATTTTTTAAGGCTTCTTCTAAAGGACAATCTGGTGGATTAATACCAATAATCTGGCTAAATCCTGACTCAAACAGATCCTCAATTCCTTCACCGATTAGACCAGCAAAAGCGATTACCGGTTTATTAAATTGCCTGGCGAGCTGTGCTACCCCAAAAGGGGTTTTGCCCAAAGATGTTTGACTATCAATTTTACCTTCACCGGTCAGGACATAATCTGCTTGCGCTATTTTCTCATTCAGTTGAACCTGTTCAATCATCAGTTCCACCCCGGACCGAATAGAGGCAGCAGTGAATGCCATTAAACCAAAACCCAGTCCACCGGCAGCACCAGCCCCTGCAACATGACGATAATCACGGCCAAACTGCCCAGCGACTACATCGGCAAAATACCCAAAGTTTTGATCCAGTTGCTTGACCATTTCAGGCATTGCCCCTTTCTGTGGGCCAAAGATATAAGAGGCACCACTTGGCCCACACAACGGATTATTGACATCCGATGCAATGAGTATTTCAGTATCTGCTAAACGTGGATCCAGTTCGGATAGATCCATTGATTTGACCAGTTCTAAGTTTCCACCACAGACCTGAATTGACTCTCCCGCATGATTTAAAAACCGCACACCCAATGCTTGCGCCATGCCCGCACCCGCATCATTGGTGACACTGCCACCTAAACCGACAATGATTTTTTTCACTCCCAAGTCCAGCGCCCGTTTGATCATTTCTCCTGTGCCATAGGTTGTAGTCAGCATCGGGTTACGCTTTTCTGCTGCAAGCAAATGTATGCCATTGGCTTTGGCCATTTCAATCACGGCAGTCTGGCCTGCATCAACCATCCCCCAATAGGTCTGGATACGTTGCTCAGATAATGGCCCGGTCACGTCACATGCAATACTTTGCCCCTTTAAACTTGAAATCAGTGCATCGACCGTGCCTTCACCACCATCAGCCATTGGCACATGAATAATGTGGGCATCCGGAATGACGTTCTGAATACCGCGTTGCATGGCCTGAGAAGCCTGTGCAGCAGACATGCTTTCTTTAAACGAGTCAGGAGCAAGCACAAAGGTGAGCGGCATGGTGTGATCTTTTATCCACAAATGAAGTCTAAATTGTGGATAAATCCAGCACTATCCACAAGTCTTTATTTCCAGCCCAGTTCAATTGCAGTTATCTCATTAATCAAAGTTTGATTTAAAGATTCTGGCATTTTACTGGTGGTTTGAGACACCGGGATATATCCTGCCATCAGCTCCGCTTTGGCCTGCGGAAATAAGGGTTGTTGATCTGGAAATGCATAACCCAGTGGATAAATCGGTTGGCCTGTGGCCAAATCATATTTATCTGAAGCGCCAAAGGCATGCAGTAATTCATGCACCAAGACAATTTTATTCTGTTCAGTCTGTTGCTTGGATGCAAATAGATTTACCGAACCAATTCGGCCTTTTTGCAAGGCAGTTGAATGTTTCAATTGCTTGGTCTGCACAGGATCATAGTAATTTAAAAATAAAGTCACATTGGCTGAAGGATCTGAACTCTGTCGTTGTTTCCAAGCATAGAACCGGAATTTTAAACTCCATAAAACTGTATCGATGAGCGAGGCTTGCTCAGGGACTTTGGGTGGTAGAACTTGAAGCTCACGGCCTAAATTAAAATAAAAATAAGTCGGCTTTCCGCGATACTGCTGAGCTGCTTTTTCCAGATATTCCCTTGCTCCATTCAAGTCCTGCCTCGACAGTTGCTGGATATATTGCTGTGTGGTCGGTAATCCATCGGCATTAATCGGATGCAGCAAAACAATAATTGGCTTTGACCAGTTCTGGTTTTGATCACGATAGGCATTGACCGCGACAATCAATAAGATGATTAATAAAATCAGAATCCGAATCTTTTTCCACATATCGATTACACACTCTGCTTTTTCATTTTTCTTAAATACATCTGACTCATTTCTATTTTTGTTTCAAATAAATTTAAAGTTTTTATTAATCCTGACAATTTGGCTCTACCATAGTTACGAGAGTCAAAATCAGGCTTTACTGCACTGATATACTGCCCGACCATCCCTAAATTCGCCCATCCATTATCATCGGCATTATCTTTTACAGCTTTATAAATTAAGTTAAGCGTAGCTCGATCCATCCCTTCAGGTAACTGAATTTCCTTTTGCGCAGATATAGTTTTTTGTCCATTAGTCTTGATAATCTCCGAAACTTTTTTATCTATTGATCCTGTTTCTTCACCATCCTCATTATTTTTAATTTCACTATCTACAAGTAAGTTTTCGATATAAATGAACTTGTCACAGGCTTTCTTAAATGCTTCAGGCGTAGCTTTTTTGCCAAAGCCATACACTGTTAGACCATTTTCACGAATACGTGAAGCTAAGGGCGTGAAATCGCTATCGCTGGATACGATACAAAATCCATCTAATGCACCTGCATAAAGTAAATCCATAGCATCAATGATCAGGATCATATCCGTCGCATCTTTACCCTTGGTATAAGCGAATTGTTGTACCGGAGTGATGGCATGAGGAAGGAGTACATCTCGCCATTTCTTTAAAGTTTCGCTGCTCCAGTCCCCATACACACGTTTGACACTGGCAATTCCATATTTCGCAACTTCCTCCAATACCGATGAAATCGCGTTGATAGAAGAATTATCCGCATCGATTAATACAGCGAACTTTTTTGTCTGAATATCCACATCCACCCCAAGATATTATTTTTAATTTTTTATATACATGATTCTGACATAAAAAATGCCGACTTTCGTCAGCATTTTTTTGAATCTTAGAGTTTAGGCTTCAACCCATTTTCCGTCCTGATAAACCAGAGACCATTTGGTTTGCTTGCCTTCTGCAGTTTCCGAACCAATATATTGTGACTGGTTCTTACGGCTAAATTTTACCAGAGTTGGATTCCCTTCCGGGTCCACATCAGGTGCCTGCAAGATAAACTGATACTTTGGATCAAGCTGGTCGGCAACAGAACGAATCTCGGCCACTTTCGGTGCACGGGTTTCACGCACTTTCGGGAACTTGCTTGCCGCCAGGAATAAACCGGCTGCACCATCACGCAGTACAAAGAAATCATCATGCTTGGCAGAACGTAAATGCTCCATCTTGATCGGATCCACCCGTGGAGGCGCAGGCTGACCGCTCTTTAAGACTTTACGGGTATTGTCACAGCTGGTACAGGCAAAATACGGGCCAAAACGACCCGTCTTCAGCTGCATTTCACCATCACACTTGTCGCATGGGATACTCGGGCCATCATAGCCTTTAATTTTGAACTCGCCTTCTTCAAGTTCAAAACCACTACAGTCCGGGTTATTCCCACAGATATGCAGTTTACGGCCGCCATCAATCACATAGCTGTCCATGGCAGTTTCACAGATCGGACAACGCTTCTTCGACATCAGGTCAGCAGTTTCCGCAGCCTCATCATCAGATAATGCAGCCAGAGACTCCACTGGTGTCAGGTTCAAGGTTCCCTTACAACGCTCTTTCGGCGGCAAGTTATAGCCTGAACACCCCAGGAATACGCCTGTGGTTCCAGTACGAATCTGCATCGGACGGTCACATTCTTTACAGTGTACCGCATCCACTTCTACAGGCTGATTACGGCGCATACCGTTCTCACCCTGCGCAGTAGTCAAACGCTGCTTGAAATCGCCATAGAAGCTGTCTAACAGCTCTTTCCAGTTACGCTCACCATCTGCCACCTTATCCAGCTGACCTTCAAGATCTGCGGTAAAGGCATAGTTCATCAGATTACTAAAATTTTCATCCAGACGATCGGTGACGATTTCGCCCATCTTCTCGGCATAGAGACGACGGTTATCCAGTTTCACATAACCACGATCCTGAATGGTCGAGATAATCGCAGCATAGGTTGATGGACGGCCAATGCCTTTTTTCTCGAGTTCTTTGACCAATGAGGCTTCGGTAAAACGTGCCGGTGGTTTGGTGAAATGTTGAGATGGGTCAAGTTTCTCAAGTTTAAGCACTTCACCCACTTTGACCGCAGGCAATAAAATATCGTCATCGGCTTTATTGGCACCACGCACGCGGGTAAAGCCATCAAAGACCAGTGTCCGGCCTTTAGCTTTCAGTTCCACGCCATTGGCATCCACCAAAATGGTAGAAGACAGATATTCTGCCGGAGTCATCTGACAGGCAACAAACTGGCGCCAGATCAGGTCATACAGACGCTGTGCATCACGCTCAACACCCACCAGACTGTCGCCTTTTAAGCCAACCATAGATGGACGAATCGCCTCATGCGCTTCTTGCGCACCGGCTTTATTGCCATAACGGTTCGGCTTGGCAGGCAAATACTTCTCGCCAAACTCGGATTCGATATGACCACGCACCATATTCACCGCATCATCACTCAAGAAGGTCGAGTCGGTACGCATATAGGTAATGAAGCCGGCTTCATACAGACGCTGCGCCAGCATCATGGTTTTCTTCACAGAAAAACCGAGACGGGTACTGGCTGCCTGTTGTAGCGTTGACGTGATATACGGCGCACTTGGATTGACCTTGGTTGGCTTATCTTCACGTGCAGAAACCGTATAATCCGCATCTTTGATCAGGTTTAATAAGGCATCAGTTTCGGCTTTGTTGCGCAGCTTGAGCGTCTTGCCATTTTGCTTGACCGCTTCGAGACGAATATCATCTTTTTTCGATTTGGTATCGGCAAACACCTGCCAGTATTCTTCAGGAATGAAGGCACGAATTTCACGTTCACGCTCGACCACTAGCTTCACCGCAACCGACTGTACACGACCGGCTGACAGACCACGCGCAATCTTTTCCCAAAGCAATGGCGAAATCATAAAGCCCACGACACGATCCAGGAAACGGCGTGCCTGCTGCGCATTGACTTTATTGGTATCCAGACGTGACGGATGCTTAAAGGCATCCTGAATCGCATTTTTGGTAATTTCATTAAAGACCACACGCTGATAACGCGAATCATCACCGCCGATGACTTCTTTTAAATGCCAGGCAATCGCCTCTCCTTCCCTGTCCATATCCGTTGCCAGATAGACTTCATCGACTTGCGATGCCAGTTTTTTCAGTTCGGCAACCACATGTTCTTTGCCAGGAAGGACTTCGTATTTGGCTTTCCAGTCATGTTCCGGATCGACACCCATGCGGTTAATCAACGCATTCTGTGATTTTTCAGCTTTTTCTGCATCCGTCAGTTTGGTACGTGTCGCCGGTTTTTTCTCTGTCGATTTTGCAGAACCGCCTGTCGGCAAGTCACGCACATGACCCACTGATGATTTTACGATGTAGTTCGGACCAAGGTACTTATTGATTGTTTTCGCTTTTGCAGGCGACTCCACAATCACTAGGGCACGCTTGCTTCCAGCGTCGGGAGACTTCGCTGTGCTGCTTTTTGATGTGGACCGAGGAGCGTTCGCCATAATTAACCGTTAATCCTGTTTATTTCTAAATTAAAGTTCAGCCAAAGCGTGTAACAGCGCTTTGATGTCGTCGAGTTGAGTCGCTCTTAAATCAGCTTCTTCATCCCAATACACGCCGACACAGTTGGCCTGCATATCAATAGCATAAATGCCTTTTAATGCAATGGGAAAATCTTTAAATTTCTCATCACCCTGCACGATTTCGAGTTTATTATCGACAACACGGGCGCGCATCAAGGGCAAACGTGCATCTGGCATCAGCACACTGTAGTATGCGACCATACTGGCACGACTTTCAGTCGCCTTCGGGATTTTGGTCCAGTCCGGTGCCACCACCAGACGTGGATGCAAACCCATTTTACGGGCTTTATCACGCATCAGGCCCAAGGCTTTTTCTCGGGGGCTCACGCGCAACCCGAAAATCGACCCTATGACGAAAATGATGATGACCACCGTCACCCAGATTCCAGTGTTTTCCATAGTTCAACCTTTATGTTCTATTATTAGAGTTGCATAAGCACAATATAAAACGCAAGTTTGCACGATAAAATTAATTCAGGAACATTTCATGACTATATAAAATTTCGTGACCATTCCAGTAAATATAACCTTTCTCGATCAACTCCTTCAGCAGCAAGCGGATGTCCGATTTTGGAAATAACTGTTCCAGTAAATCACGCAGCTCATAAATGTCTTTGGGTTTATCGCCCTGCAATTCACGCAGTTTACGCGCCACTTCCAGTTGTACCGGATCGATCCGGCCAAAGTTCTTGAACAGGTCTTGCTGTGCCGACTGGATTGGTGACTTGAGTATTTCAGATTCAACTGGAGCTTCTTCTGCCTTCAGTTGGGAAATGACCTGATCCAGTTTTGGATTTTCAACCGGGCTTTGTTCATCCAGATTGAGTTGCAGCCATTGTTTCAAAACTTTTTTGCGGAAGCTGATTTGCTCATCATAGCGTTTGACGATTTTCAGGTTAATCAACATGCCGACCACATGCTGAGCTTTTACCGGCATCACTTGCAGAATATTCGCCACTGAGTTTTTTAGGGTTTCCACCGTATTCGGTTTGCCACTCATTTTCCCTAACGCATCACAGTATTTTTTCACCAACTGTAAGGCAGGTTTGTTCTTGATGGCGTCCAGACTCGGAAGATGATTTTTAGGTTGATCTGTTGGAATGCTTGTCTCATCAGGCTGAATCTGAATCAGGTGACACGTAATATCAGAAGTTTGCAGCATCTGTTGCAACATTTCGCAACTGTCCATCGCCGAGATCAATTCAACCTCGGTTTCCGGCTCCAGTAGCGCCATAAGCTGACCGACAATGACCGCATATTCATATTCTTTTTGTGGCGATTCAGGCGTGTCCAGTACCACCACCTGACCACTGCTAACCCAGCCGGCAAGCTCGGTTAAATCCTCTAAGGAGAATTCAAATTTTCCAGCACAGCTAAACAGATATAAAGTCGAATAATGCGCCACAATCTCACGCATTAACTTGGCTGTGGGGAAATTATTTTCGAGGTCGAGTAGAACAACTTTTGGGTGCATGGGACGCAATTCCGGAATGTACCTGAGAGCGGGTATTAGAGTAGGAAGTGAGTGAAAGGTCAAATAATTTTACGACTGAATGGGTGCAGGCCTGTTTCGGCAGAGGGCCAAACTGCATTTTATGAAATACCTGCAAGAAATCTGTTTATAAGCCCGAATATTTGTTTTCAGCAGGAAAATTTCTTTGGCACTTGATCATCACGCTGCACTTGATTACTTTTATATGCGTGTTTAAGGCAATTTAAAAGCCCATTCAAAACAAAAATACTTCTCTTTTACCATCTTATCGATTGGCTCATTTTTATTTTTCAATAAAAAACCCTTAGATCAGCTAAGGGTCATTGTTGATTAAATCATTGGTTGCAAATTAATAATGTGGTGGGCGATCTGCAACCGGATCAAATTCTGCAATGCCTTCAGACAGATCGGAGGACTCAACACGTTGATATAACAGCGTCATTTGCTTTTTCAGATCAGCAATTTCCAGGGTCTGTTTAGCCACCTGATCATTCAACTGTTCAACTAAATCGTCTAAAAATGCAATTCGCACTTGCAAATCTTCAATGGGTGCGGAAAATGACGCCTGATCATTTAGATTTTGTTGTTTAGTCATTTAAAGTCCTCATTGGGGATTTCAGGAAACATTATGGCCTATATTACCCTTAGGGATGTCCAACTTGCGTTTGGTGGACCCGCCCTGCTCGACGGCGCGAATTTTAACTTGGAACGCGGCGAACGAGTGTGTTTGATTGGCCGTAATGGTGAGGGTAAGTCTACCTTACTTAAGCTGATTGAAGGAAGTTTACTGCCTGACAACGGCGAAGTTTCATTACAAAACGGCATTACCATTTCCATGCTGGCGCAAGATGTACCGATGGATTCAGGTAAAGTGGCTGATATCGTGGCAGATGGCGCTGGTGAAGCGTCAGAAGTTCTGCGTGCTTATCATGCTGCCAGTGAAGCTTGTGTACTAGGTGACATGGACGCCTGTGATCGTATGGGCAACCTGCAACACAAAATGGATCAGCTGGATGGCTGGGCCCTGGAAACCAAGGTCAATTCGATTTTAAGCAAAATGGGCCTGGACCCGGATGCAGATCTTGCCGATTTGTCTGGTGGTCGTAAACGTCGTGTCTTGCTAGCACGTGCTTTACTTACCCAACCTGATGTCCTGTTACTCGACGAACCGACTAACCATTTAGACGTTGAAAGTATCGAATGGCTGGAAAAATTCCTGCTCGATCAAAATAATTTGACCCTATTGTTCATTTCGCATGACCGTGCCTTTGTCGATAGCATTGCTACCCGTATTGTTGAACTGGATCGTGGTCAACTGCGTAGTTATGAAGGTAACTATTCACGTTATCTAGACCTGAAAGCCCAGCAAATGGAAGCTGAAGAAAAGCAAAATGCGCTGTTCGATAAAAAGCTGGCTGAGGAAGAAGTCTGGATCCGTCAAGGGATTAAAGCCCGTCGTACCCGTAACGAAGGTCGTGTCCGTGCCCTAAAAGCATTACGTGAAGAATCTAGAGCACGTCGTTCGCAACAAGGTAAAGTGACGATGGCGACTCAGGATGCCAACCGTTCCGGCAAACTGGTGTTTGAAATTGAGAACCTGAGTGTGAAATTCGGTGACAATGCACCGATCATCAACAACTTCTCTGCACTTGTCCTCCGTGGCGACCGTATCGGTCTGGTCGGTGATAACGGTGTCGGTAAAACTACTCTCATTAAAGCCATTCTGGGCGAGCTAGAACATGGCGGTACGGTGAAGACCGGTACGCAGTTAGAAGTGGCCTATTTCGACCAGCTCCGTAATGCGCTGGATCTGGAAAAATCTGTTAAAGATAACGTCTCAGAAGGTTCTGACCACGTGGATGTGAATGGTAACCGTCGTCATATCTATAGTTATTTACAAGATTTCCTGTTTTCGCCAGAACGTGCCCGTACCCCAGTCAAAGCTTTGTCAGGTGGTGAGCGCAACCGTATCCTGCTAGCGAAACTGTTGCTGAAACCATCGAACCTGATTGTGATGGATGAGCCAACCAACGACCTGGATATGGTGACTTTAGAGTTACTGGAAGAGATGCTGGGTGGCTACAAAGGCACCCTGCTGTTGATCTCGCATGACCGTGCCTTTATGGACAACGTGGTAACATCCACTTGGGTCTTTGATGGTAAGGGCAATATTGACGAATATGTTGGCGGTTATCAGGATTATCTTGAACAACGTCCGGATCAAACCGTGGTTGACCAAAAAAGTGCCGTGAAAAAAGCCATAGCCAAAGCAGAAGCCGAGGCGGCACCGGTCGCTGCCAAAAAAGTTAAGCTTAGCTACAAGGACCAGCGTGCACTCGAGCAACTTCCTGCTGAAATGGAAGCACTGGAAAAAGAGCAGGCCGAGATCAACGCACAACTGGCTGATGGCTCTTTATTTGTGACTGATTCCGATAAAGCATTGAAACTTTCTAACCGTTTATCCGAAATTGATGAGCTGTTACTGGAAAAATTAGAGCGTTGGGAAGAACTGGACAACCTAAGTAACGGCTAAATATTCCCCGAGCTTTTACTAAAGCATCTGTATTCGTACAGATGCTTTTTTATTTCAATAATCTTCTCTGTTAGACTGCATTTAATCTTTTGGCCCTAAATTGTTTTATGAGTACTCAGCCTGCATATCAACCCGGTGAATTTCAATGGTCATTCCTGTTACCTCAATATTGGGGCAAATGGCTAGGCATTATTTTCCTGATGATTCTGGCGATCTTACCTTGGGCCATTCAGCATCGTCTGGCGTCCCTGCTGGGCCACCTTTCTTTTAAATACTTGAAATCACGCCGTGAAACCACGCTGCGTAATCTGGAAGTCTGCTTTCCCGAATGGTCTGAAAAGCAGGTACAGGACAATGCCCGTCAGGTATTTATCGATCAAATGCTTGGGGTGTTTGAGACGCTGAATGCCTGGTACAGTCCGAAATGGTTTCAGGGCCGCGTCAGTATTGAAGGCTTGGAACATATTCAGAAGGCACAAGCCGCAGGCCAAGGCATGCTGTTATTAGGCACGCATTCAACTTTGCTCGATGCGGGTGGTTATCTTTGCGCACAATATTTTGAACCGGATGTGGTCTATCGTCCGCAGAATAATCCACTTTTGGACATGCTGATTTACCGTTGTCGCGCCACAATTTATGCCAATCAGATTGACCATGATGATATGCGCGGTCTGGTACGTAACCTGAAAAATGGCCATGCGATCTGGTACAGTCCGGATCAGGATTATGGTTTAAAACAAGGCGTGATGGCACCTTTTTTTGGCGTGCCTGCGGCGACTGTAACCGCACATCGCCGTTTACTGAAAATGACCAAAGCGGCTGCAATTCCTTTATATTTCTACCGTCATGGCGATATTAACAATCCGCGCTACCATGTGCTCATTGAACCGGCACTGGAAAACTTCCCTAGTGAGAATGAAGTTGAAGATGCCACTCGCGTGAACCGGGTGATTGAGCAGCAGTTGCGCATCGCACCGACCCAATATATGTGGTTCCACCGCCGTTTTAAGACTCGCCCTGAAGGTTATAAATCAATTTACTAAATCGATTTGATCACGGAATTTGAAGGGCTATAGCTTAAAATCATGTTTAAGTTGTACTAGCTCAAACCTGATCTGACAGTTACCCATTTTTTATTGTGCCTGTCAGGTTAAATTTGAGCTAAATTCTTCTCAGCCCAAATCCGTTTTCCATCAAGTAAAGTTTCAAGTGGTGTACGACCACAGCACATTTTTCCTTGATGAGTCCGTTCAGTATTATAGAATTTCAGCCAATCGTCTAGATCAACTTGTAATTCTTCCAATGAGCTATAAAGCTTCTTCCTAAACGTAATTTGATAGAACTCCTGCAAAATCGTCTTATGGAAACGCTCACAGATACCATTTGTTTGCGGCGAAGCTGCTTTTGTCTTCGTGTGATCAATATCATTAACTGCCAGATACAACTCATAGTCATGTTGTTCTACCTTACCGCAATACTCAGTACCTCTGTCTGTGAGGATGCGAAGCATTGGTAAGTCCTGAGATTGATAGAATGGCAACACACGATCATTGAGTAAATCAGCCGCTGTAATCGGTGTTTTTGTTGTATAGAGCTTGCAATGAACGACCTTGCTATAAGTGTCGATGAATGTTTGTTGATAGATTCGTCCAACACCTTTTAGATTCCCGACATAAAAGGTGTCTTGCGCGCCTAAATAGCCTGGATGAGCTGTTTCGATTTCACCACAAGCAACGTCATCCTCATGCTTACGTTCAAGTGCCGCAATCTGCTGATCATTTAATTCAATACCATCCTGTGCCACTTTAGCCTCAAGTGCTTTTAAACGCTTCTTAAAGTTTTCTAAATCATGACGAAGCCATATAGAGCGAACCCCACTCCCTGAAACGAATACACCCTTCTTGCGTAATTCATTACTAGTACGGTGCTGACCATATGCGGGATATTGAATTGCGAAATCAATAACAGCCTGTTCAGTAGCATCATCTACACGGTTTTTTAAATTTGGTACTCGACGGGATTTATTGATCAGTGCGTCAATATCACCAGACTTCACTAATTCCTGATAGCGATAAAATGTATCTCTTGAAACACCCATCACTTTGCATGCTCTGGATACATTCTGAAGCTCTTCAGCTAAATTAAGCAGACCTACTTTGTGTTTAATGATTTGATTGTTAGTATGCAACATAAGAAAGTTACCTTTGTTTGATTAAGATTTCGACACCTTTATCAAAACGGGTAACTTTCTCTTTTTCAAGAAGAATGTACGATCAAGTCTGAACTAATACATTTAAGTAATTGAAATAATTTAACCCGAGCTCTACATCCTGTAAAACTCGGGTTAATGAGGTTGTGCTTTCACATATTATAATTCGTTCTGCTTTTTTGTGATTTCCCTTTCAGCATCATATCCATGATGTTTTCATTCAGCTTCGTCTTCCTTATGAGAATATCCTTTCTCGACTCCCTGTGCTGATAAACCTAGAATACCCAGATTCCCAACCCCTGCCCATTCGCAAGAAGCGTAAACTGTTGTAAGCAATATCGTACACTTTTCTTCTAAAAACCTATGAGATTTTGCCCCCTTCTTTATAAGCCAGGGCAACTTCATCAGTGACTATTTTTTCCTCTTTCTCTGCTTTCTGAATGCCCTCTTCAATGGCTTTTTGTGCTTCCTGCTCATCTTTATCAGTTTGTTCTAATTCTTCCTGAATATGCTCGAATACCCGACCGGTTTGTAAAACCAGAAAGACCGGAAAATGGTCAGAACCTACATGCGGTAAACGCTCCATGTGTACCAAGGCAAAATCGGTACTATGAAAGACGTGATCCAGCGACCAGCGAAAAAAAGGATAATCTGCGTGAAAAGTATTCACATAATGACGTCCTACCCGCGGATCCAGCAGCCCACTAATGCGTTGAAACAGGCGTGTGGTACGTGACCAGGCCACGTCATTCAGATCGCCCATGACGATACAGCTTTCATCCAGATCTTTAATCTGATCACCGACAATCAGCAGTTCAGCATCACGCAAGGTAGAATCCTTGGCCTCGGTCGGACTGGGTGGTTTGGGATGCAGACAGTAGAGCTGTACCGGTTGTCCTGAGCGTAAAATCACCGTGGTATGAATGGAAGGAATTTCATCACTCAGAATAAATTTAACCTCAGTTTCACTCAGTTCGAGCTTGCTATATAGATGCATGCCATACAGATTATCCAAAGGCACAGGCACGCGATAAGGATAATCAGCTTCAATCACCGAGAGTGCATTTTGCCAGTTTTGATCGGTTTCCAGAGTCAAAACCAGATCTGGCTGATGAATCTGGATCTGCTCGATCAGTAAATGATATTTGGTATTGGTAGTAAGTACATTGGAAACGACCAGGGAAATCTGACGTTGCGGATCCAGCTGATCCTGCTTGACCTGCTTGACCTGTTTTTTCCAGATAAAGGTATAGGGCAATACCATTTTCAACTGATAGGCCAAAGCTGCCATCAGACCGATAAAAAGCAGCTGATTCAACCAGTTCCAGGGATGATCAACCAGGAGAAAAAGAATAAAGGCGATAAAGCCCAATACCAGAATTTGTAAGCGTGGAAAATCCGCACCCCGAATCCACCATTCATCGCGTGGTATCAGTGACCAAAAACTTAACCAAATGACAATGATTGCCAGAATTTGGATAACCCATATCATAAACTGCGCTCTTAATTAAGTTATTATTTTTTCTAAAAGAAAAATGACGTTATCAATTTTGTATGTATCATAAAGCAGATATTTCTCTCAAGAATATTGATGTTTTGATTGTGTAGCTCTTGCAGTTGAGTCCCTTTTTGGTACACTCGAATCCCTTTTGATTTTTTAACGCACCGAGGCAAAGTGACATGAAAGTAGGTCTGGTCGGTTGGCGCGGGATGGTTGGTTCCGTCCTTATGCAACGTATGGTTGAAGAGAATGATTTTGCTCATTTTGAGCCATTCTATTTCTCTACCAGTAATGCAGGCGGTGAAGCGCCGGCATTTGGCGGTAAGACCGCCCCAGCACTTATGGATGCATCAGACATTAACAGTCTGAAGCAAATGGATGTCATTATTACCTGTCAAGGTGGCGACTATACCTCTGAAGTTTTCCCGAAATTGAAAGCTGAAGGCTGGAACGGTTACTGGATTGATGCAGCATCAACCTTACGTATGGATGATGAAGCCATCATCGTACTTGATCCGGTCAACATGCATGTGATCAAAGATGGTTTGGTTAAAGGCACCAAGACTTTTGTCGGTGGTAACTGTACAGTTTCCTTGATGCTGATGGGCTTGGGCGGTCTGTTCCAGAACAATCTGGTGGAATGGGCAACGTCAATGACCTATCAGGCCGCTTCAGGTGCAGGCGCGCAAAACATGCGTGAACTGATCAATGGTATGGGTTATTTATATAACAATACCAAAGAGTTGCTAGATGATCCGCGTTCTCCAATTCTGGATATCGACTCTAGAATTGCTGAATTACAACGTGGTGAAGGCTTCCCGTCTGCAAACTTTGGCGTTCCTTTGGCTGGTTCACTCATTCCTTATATCGACAAGCAACTGGAAAGCGGCCAGTCGAAAGAAGAATGGAAAGGTCAGGTTGAAACCAACAAGATTCTGGGCAACCAGCAGATCGTGCCAATTGATGGTCACTGCGTGCGTATTGGTGCCATGCGTTGTCACTCTCAGGCATTAACCCTGAAATTGAAAAAAGATGTACCTTTGGATGAAATCGAAGACATCATTGCACGTGCCAATGACTGGTCTAAAGTGGTTCCAAATACTCGTGAAGCATCCATGACTGATCTAACGCCTGTTGCTGTAACAGGTACTTTAAGCGTTCCAGTCGGCCGTCTGCGCAAGCTGAATATGGGTAAAGAATATCTGGGTGCGTTCACTGTAGGTGACCAGTTGCTTTGGGGCGCTGCCGAGCCGTTACGCCGTATGCTGCGTATTCTGATTGATTATAAAAATGCCTAATATCCTTTGGATATAAAGCCCACAGCCGATCTTTATTGATCGGCTTTTTTATGTAACTATTGCGTAAGTATTTTACAAAAAACAAACATCCCGTTAATCTATAATTTTCGCTATGCGATAATGACTGAGCTCACGATTAAGATGACTGTATATAACAAATTAAAGCTTGCCATTTTAGCCATTGTCGCTTCACAAAATATTTATGCGATTAATGTAGATCCGGTTCAGATTCAGTCTGCCCCTGGGGAATTACTCTACGCAGAAATGACTTTTCGGCAGTCTGATATCAATTTGCCGATTGAAGTCAGTCTGGCTTCACCTGAAGATTTACTCTCGATAGGTGCATCGCATCAGCCACCTGGTCATCTGAACTTTTTTACTCGGCGCAGCAATAATGGCACCGGGGTTATTACTATTACTTCTTCTCGCCCCATGACAGAGCGCGAGCTGAATATTATTGTCAAAATCAAGGAAGGCAATGCTGCACGTCTGCAACATATCCGTACGCCCTTACAAGCTAAAACTGATTTATTAAAAGCTAGTCTCAAACAGAATGAACGTCCGCTTGCACCAGTTGTCGTCGTCAGTGAAAAAGATATTGCACTCAACTTACCCGTAAGTAGCCATTACAATACGGCAGCCTCCACAGCCTTAAATAAGCTACCGGCTCTAGAAAAGCCGTTGGCATTGCAACGCACAGCACCACCGACATTATCGAACACTTCTATTCCAAAAACTGCATTTGCGCCAGCTGTAATGGCATCAACTCCAGCGATTCAGGCTCAAGCGATTACGCCTGTACTGAAAAGCGAGGCTGTAACTGCACCCGATACTCCAGCCCCAGTTAAAACTGCACCGGCGCTTTCAGATTCAGTAAAGACCTCACAAGCAACTCTTGCATCGCCGGCTCCTGCAGCAGTCTCGACTACAGATAAACCAACCAGTACGATACCAGCAAATCAAAGTGCATCAGCACCAAATAAAGCAAATATGCAGAAAGCTGTAGAGTCCCATTCTGATCATCAAACTGCTTCCAGTGATCCATTGGTGAAAAAATTTGCTGAGGAACAAGCCAGAAAATCAACTGGATCAGCTAATCCGGTGAAAACTCCAGCTCCAGTTACTACAAAAGCTTCACCAGTCAAAGCAACTCCGAATCAGACTCAACCTACTTATGTCGTTCAATCCAATGAGTCACTGTGGGGGATTGCAGCACGAATTGCTCAACAGCAGCAGCGCCCGGTCAATGAAGTCATGCAACAAATTAAAAAAGACAATGAGCATGCTTTTATTGGAGGAAATGCCAATCGTCTACGTAAAGGTGCTGCATTGAACTTAAATACGACTCATCCTACACCTGCGCCTATTAAAGTCACTGCGGCAAAGCAAACCGAGCTACCGTCTAAGCCTACTGGCAAGACTAAATACCGCCTGAATCAGGCAGAAATGAGCCTAGTGGCTGAGAACCAGCGCGATTCCGGGCAAGTTTCTGCAAACCAGAACACAGAACGCAATCAAACATCAAAGGAATTGTCATTAAAAGTTATGACAGCCCGAGAAAAAACCGTTAAATTACAGAGAAACGTAACTGAATTAGAATTGGCACTCAATCAGAAGGATCACAGAATTCAGTTATTAAATGCGCGTCTGGCCCAGCTACAACAACAGCTCAAAGCCCAACAAGCAGATAAGAAGCCAATTAATTAAAAAGTTACACATGACGATTTATTGGGATAGGCGAACTTAAACTACTCTATCCCCAAGGGGTAAAACATGCTGATTTATGTGATTCCATTAGTGATATTGATCATCGTATTAATTGTCTTTAAAAAACGACAAGATGCTCAAGAATCAGATAAAGCAAAAACTAAAACGGTAAAAGCGAAAAAACCTGGCTCTGCTTCAAAAGCTGCTCCACAAAGAACCAAAGTAGTGGAGCCAGTCGGGGTCACAAAAAAATCAGCAACGCCATTATCAACAGAAACACGCAAGAAAATTGAAGGCCTGATTCAGGAACGTAATTTTTTTGCGGCCGAAGCACAGATTAACCAGGCACTGAATCGGGATAATTCCCAGCATGAACTCTATCTATTGTTATTGGATATTCATATCTTACAGCAAGATGATTTTGCAATTACTCAACTGATTAATCATATTCGTACTCTGAAAATCGATGAAATTCTCTCTCAGGCTGAAGAAAAAAGAAGCGCCTATGAAGGAGAAAAATCAGTTAAACCAGATCCAGTTTCTAAGTCTGTTGTTCCCGCATCGAATACAAGTGATTTTGATGAATTGAGTCTTACATCACTTCCTGTGGATAAAAAAGCTGGTTTAGCATTCGAGCAACTACAACAAGAAAGTGCGCCAGTTAAAGAAGAACCAGCACCTCTTGAATTTAATTTTAAGCCAAGTGCTGCGCCTGCCTCAACCACCGCAACAAAGACTGAGCCTGAACAAGACAACAGTTTTGACTTTAATCCAAAGAGCAGCTTTACTCAGAGTGTGCCGACTGAATCAGCACCATCAGTGGTTAATGAAGTTCAGTTTGATTTTGAATCTTTTAAAGTAGAGCCAACAACGTCAGAAATTTCTTCTGTAGCTTCTGATCGCCTAGAAACAGATTCTGAAAATAAAACGAATCTTAATCAGATTCCTGATCTTGATCTTGATCTCAATTTAAGCACTAATAATGAACAGTTACCGGCTAGCGATGAAGAAATCAAGCCTCTAGATTTTTCTTTCTCGCTTGACACGCCAGTACCAGCAGCTGAGAAAACTGCAGTGCCAGCGACTGAGTTTGACCTGTCTAGCTTGACAGCTGCAGCACCTGTGGCAGAACCAGCGTCACAAACCAATCTATCAGGCATGGATTTCAAATTAGATCATTTAGAAACCACGCCAGAAGCGCCTGCTGCAACAGTGATGAGTTTCGATCTCCCTGCTACGCCAGCTCAGGCAGCCGTAGACCAGCATGATCCACTCGTACAATCTTTCCCGGAATTACTGGATGTTAATGAAGCAAGTCTTAACCTGGATCTTGCCCAGCAATATATTCAACTCGGTGCCTACGCCGCTGCCCGTGAAATCATTGCCGAGCGAGAAGCTGAATATACTCCTGAACAACAGCAACGCGCAGAGCAATTACTAAATCAAATCGCATCCTGATGCATTTCGATTTACACTAAAGCAGTCAATAATTGGCTGCTTTTTTTATGATAAAAAATATTGCATTAATTTATATGGGTGGCACATTCGGCTGCGTGGGAGATCCTCTTGCACCGATGCCTGCTGATTTATTTATTCCAAAGCTCGAACAGATACTTGCAGAGCAGTATTTCGTCGAATGCCATCATGCACCCGCCATTAAGGACAGTAGTGCCTGTACAGCAAGCGACTGGTTGCAACTGGTACAGTTTATTCAGCAATTGCAATCGCGGCAGATCCAGCATTTTGTGATTATTCACGGTACAGATACGCTGAGTTATGCCAGTGCAGTACTGGCACATTTTATTGGAAACTCGGCGCATGTGGTACTGACCGGTAGCCAATATCCGCTGCTGAATGCTCAAGGCAATGAACAGCGTGAATTTAGTGATGCCCTAGATAACCTGAAATTTGCACTAGATTCCGTCAGCGAATGTAGCGCTGGGGTCTATCTGGCATTCCATCATCAGCTGCTACATGCGCAAACTGCACTGAAACAGCATACTACTGAGTTAAATGCCTTTTCCGGTCTTGAGGCCAATATTGCAATCCAAACCAGTCAAGCGTGTTATCAGATCAAAGCTGAAGATATTACGAAAGCGACTGAATTCAACTGCATGAGCATCATGATGCAGCCAGTTGATCTGACCCAGCAGCTGAATAACCTGAACAACCTATTGGCTCGACCACCACATTTTTTATTTCTGCAAGGTTTTGGCACTGGCAACCTGGCGGTCAATGACGCCATGATTGCACTCATTGATCAACTCTATGAGCAGGGCTGTATTTCCGTCTTGACCACCCAAGTGCCTTTTGGTGCGACGGATCAGCGCTATGCTATTGCCGAATGGGTCAATCATTGCAAAATTTTGCTGAATGAAAGTTATGGACATGCGGATCTGTATGCAAAAGCCCTAAAAATGTATTTACAATACGACACTGTAGAGCAATGGCATCGTCATTGGTACGATCAATAAGGTTTTGAGGTCATTATGCAACGTTTTGCGGTGGGAATTGAGTTTTGTGGGATGCATTATCGAGGATGGCAGACTCAACAGCCGGGTGTTGCAAGTGTGCAAGAAACCATTGAGAAAGTACTGAGCCGAGTTGCCGATCAACCGATTAGCCTGCAGGGTGCCGGCCGCACGGATGCCGGAGTACATGCGACCAATATGGTGGCACATTTTGATACCGATGCCCTGCGTTCTGAACGTGGCTGGCTCATGGGCTGCAATAGCCAACTCCCTAAAGACATCTCGATCCAGTGGATCAAAGAAATGGATCACAGCTTCCATGCCCGTTTTAAGGCACAGGCGCGCCGCTATCGCTATGTGGTCTACAACCACCCTGTCCGCCCGGCATTGCTGCATAAACAGGTCACCCATGTCTATGCACCGCTTGATGTTGAACAGATGATATACGCCGCGAAAAAGTTTGAAGGCACGCATAACTTTGAAAGCTTCCGCGCCGCAGCCTGTCAGTCCAATCAGCCCGTTCGTCATGTCAGCCATTGCCACCTGATTCAGCATGGTCAATATCTGGTATTGGATATTCAAGCCGATGGCTTTCTGCACCATATGGTGCGCAATATCATGGGATGTTTATTGGAAATTGGTCAGGGCATGTATGCTGCCGATCATATTGATAATATTTTCGCGGCAGAAGACCGTAAAGCTGCTGGTGTGACTGCGCCAGCAGATGGTTTGTATTTTATTCATGCCGACTATCCGGCGCAGTTTGAATTACCTGAATTACCCTTAGGTCCGCACTGGCTGAATATGCCGGAATAGTTTTTAAATTTTTTAGAATATTTACCTCCCCTAACCCCTCCTAAAAGGAGGGGAATTCCTCCCTTTTTTTAAAGGGAGGTTAGGAGGGATTTTTAACGCTGCTTCCGTTTCCGATATTCCACCGGCGTCTCATTGGTCCAGCGTTTAAAGGCACGGTAGAAGGTACTTGGCTCGGAAAAACCGGTCAAATAAACAATTCGTTCTACACTTTCATTAGTACTCGCCAGCAAACGCTTGGCCAGACGACAGCGATAATCCGAGAGAATCTGCTGAAAACTGGTATGTGCCTCACTCAGTTGTGTTCTCAAACGGCGTGGCGTGATATTCAGTTGGGCTGCTACCGTTTCCAGTGTGGTTTCACCACTTTCTAAAGTAGAGCCAATCGCACGACGTACTTCACCGACCAGATCATATCTTGCCAGTTCCTGTAGCTTTTCAATGGCCAGTTGCTCATGCAACTGCAACAGCTCAGGTTCAGCCTGCCACAGCGGATATTCCAGGATAGTCGAATCGAAGTACAAACGGGTTTCTTTCTGACCTAGACTGACCGGACACTCATAAACCCGGAAATATTCATCATCAGGTGCCCCTTTGGAAAAATTAAAGTCGATATAAATCGGCTCAAAACGCCCTTCGGTAATAAATTTAAAGAAACGCAGGACACCTGACATGGCGCATTCAGTAAAATGACGATTCACCAGACTCTCAGCAAAAGGCTGTTCACCATTGGTTAAATAGCAGCGGTCATCTTCAATCACCAATTTGGCAGCAAAGGCATCGCTGATCAGTCGCTGATAAGCCAAAGCACGTTTCAGTCCCTCACCAAAATTTTCAGATGAAACAAACAGGTGTTCAATGACCTGACCACGATAAAGTGGCAGGTGCTCACCCAGATGCAATCCAATATCCGGATCCTTGCTGACTTCCTCTGCCGCCACCCAAAAGGCATACTGCGCACTCAGCGGAGTACGGTCATTGGCTTCTACCTGATTTAAAGCCACTCCTGCTTTGGTCAAAAGTTCTTCTGTTGGCAACCCCGCACGACGAATCGCCTGATAGCCTAAACGCAATACGACTGATGCATCCGTTAGCTGACTCACTCAAAAGCCTTCCTTGTATGTACTTCATTTATACTTAAAAAGATTAATTTTAGATTAACTGTGATTGACCAAACTGACAACAGAAACAGGTGTCTTTTTAGTTAAAAAAATTATCGTGACAGTTCGCCTATTTTACTGGCAGATGATCAGTCTAACGCCCGTTTCGTCTTGTATTTTGCAAAAAAATTGACTATAATTTGCGCCTTTCCAATTTATTCATTCAGGTAGGCTATGGCCAATAAAGAGGAACTCATCGAGTTCGAAGGCGTTGTCACCGAGACGCTTCCTAATACTATGTTCCGTGTACGTTTAGAGAACGGTCACGAAGTGATTGCCCACATCTCTGGTAAAATGCGTAAACACTATATCCGTATTTTAACTGGCGACAGTGTGAAGGTTGAAATGACACCTTATGATTTGACTAAAGGTCGTATCACATATCGTGCACGCTAAGTTTTAGCGCAAGCAAAAGCCACTTTTAGTGGCTTTTTTATTACTTGAATTATTTATCAATCAGTAAAATAATTTGACTCAGGCCTATAAATTCACGACTATTCATTGAATTAAAAATAACATGTATAAAAACAATGAATATGAAATGCTTATCCCTACTTTCCAGCTTGTTTGTCGTTGCGTGCGCTACCGGCGGCAATCAGCATCTGCATCAGTCTCTACAACCTTATGTAGGTCAAACTGCCGCACAGGTTCGTAGCCAGCTTGATCTTCGTGCCATTGGATTCAAGACCTCCCAGCAACCGATTCAAACCACAGAATTTCTCAGCTACACTATTTTTCGGGATATGAATATTCCAATGGAAACGCCGAATATTAGTCAGAGCATTCCGATCGGCGCACCAATGCCGATGCCCTCAAATGGTGGTTATAACATTGAGATGAAATGCCAAATCTGGTTTGACTTGAAAGATGAAATTGTTCAGGCGATTCGCTTTACCGGTAGAGCTTGCTGAGCTGTACTCATCGAGTTCAAAGCCTGTATCGGATTAAATCAGGGATCAACCTCACCACGCTAAACTTCTACCGTGTATCAAATCACAACAGTATTTTTGCATGGAATGCGCTTACACTCATTTTATTTGGTGTGAGGACAGCTCATGAAGTTCACACTGATTTTAGTATGCTGTACAGCATTCAGTTTGCTTAATGCATGCAGCACCACCTCATCAACAACTGCGCAGCGTGATGCCTATTTACAACAGTTCATTGGGCAAAGCAGCCAACTGATCGATCAAACTCTGGATCTAAAACGTTTAGGTTACCAGCAGATCAGTGAGCCTGAACGCAGCGCAAAACAATTAAGCTATGTGGTACAACGGCCCATTACCATTCCTTTGCCTGTAGCGCAGTTTCCTGCCACAGGAACAGGCACTGTACCGATTCCTGTCTCAGTAAGTCCTGCCGGCGGCTACGACGTCAAATTGCAATGTAAAATCACCTTCTTACTCAAAGATAATATTGCGACCGCGGTACGCACCACAGGCCGAACCTGTTAAGGGGTTTAAGCTTTGAAATTTCTATTATAAAAAAACGCAGCTCAAGGCTGCGTTTTTTTGAATCAAAACAGGCTTAGTTCAATGCAGCAACGACTGCTTGACCCATTTCAACCGTACCGACTTTTTGCATGCCTTCAGACATGATATCTGCCGTACGCAAGCCTTGATCCAAGACCTGACCTACTGCATCTTCAATCGCTTTAGCAGCCGCTTCTTCACGGAAGGTATAACGCAACATCATCGCCACCGAAAGAATCGTCGCTAATGGATTTGCCAGGTTTTGACCGGCGATATCTGGTGCAGAACCATGACAAGGCTCATACATGCCCTTGCCATTTTCATCCAGAGATGCCGATGGCAACATGCCGATTGAACCGGTCAACATCGCAGCTTCATCAGACAGGATATCACCGAACAGATTCGAGGTGACAATCACGTCAAACTGCTTTGGCGCACGCACCAGTTGCATTGCGGCATTGTCGACATACATATGCGATAAATTAATTTCAGGGTATTCGGCATCTTTCAGCGCAGTCACTGTCTGTTTCCACAGCTCAGTCACTTCAAGCACATTGGCTTTATCCACTGAACATACTTTACCACCGCGCAAGTTGGCCATTTCAAAAGCGACTTTAGCGATACGCTTGATTTCAGACTCTGAGTAAACGTCAGTGTTGTAGCCTTGCTTCTCGCCATTTTCCAGTTCACGGATACCACGTGGCTGACCGAAGTAAATACCACCCGTTAACTCACGCACAATCAGAATATCCAGACCTGCTACGATTTCAGGCTTCAAACTTGAAGCATCAGCCAGTTGCGGATAAAGAATGGCTGGACGCAAGTTAGCAAACAGATTCAGTTCGCTACGCAATTTCAATAAACCACGTTCCGGACGGATTGAACGCTCAATCGTGTCCCATTTTGGACCGCCCACGGCACCGAGTAAAATCGCATCGGCTTTTTTAGCCTGTTCAGAAGTCACGTCTGGATACGGTGAACCGTGCGCATCAATGGCTGCACCACCGAGTAAACCCTGTTCCCATGTCAAGTCGAGATTAAATTTTTCATTTACACGAGTCAGCACCTGCTCTGCCGCTTTGACAATTTCAGGACCGATACCGTCACCAGCTAAAATCAAAATTTGTTTAGACATGAGATTTTCCGTTTAAAACGTCAGATTCAGACCTGACAGAGGTTAGATTTTCTTTTCTACAAACTCTGCAATCCCGGTGACTGCATTATAGGGTTTGCAAAAACGACGAATGGTTTTTTGCTCTTGTACCAGATCTACACAGAGCGGATCCGGTGCCGAAGCATTTAATAAACTGCTGCTACGCGCACTACGGTCACGGAACATTTTTAAGCTATAGCGGTTATTGGCCTGAAAACGATGGAATACATGTAAAGTTTCCGCTTTATCCTTACTGATCGGATAGAAACGCACGACCAGTTCATGCTGTCCTGCCGGCACGGATAAATAAATCGGGTTGGCCTGATTTAAATTTTTGGCCTTCAAGCGCACCAGTTTCTGCTTCAGCGCCTCATCACTGATGCGGCCATTGTCGGCGTTGACAATAATGGTCTGATTGAAGCGTTCGAACTGGCAATCTGGCGTCCCTGTACAGTAGATCAGGGCATTGCTTTTGCTCTCAGTATTTTCTTTGGCATGTTTGAGTTTCATCGTGTCGATGCTTTGACATGCAGTCAACAGCACCGATACTGAACTTAAAGCAAGCCACTGTTTCCAATAATTCGCCATAATGTCTGTCTTACCCAATCAAAAAACTCAATAATCTTCCGATATTAGCAAGGGCATCGCAGTCATGCCATGACAATTTTTACTGATTTATCCATGAATTTCGGCAAATACCCAAGGACGCGATTGTTTGGTTTTTTCTTCATAGGCACGAATATCATCCGCCACCTGCAAAGTTAAGCCAATATCATCCAGACCATTTAACAGGCAATGCTTGCGAAATGGATCGACTTCAAACTTAAAGCTTTCACCCGTAGGGGTACGAACTTCTTGTGCTTGCAAGTCAATGGTCAGTTGATAACCTTCATCTTCCGCACATTCCTTAAATAACTGCTCAACAATATCTTCAGCCAAAATCACAGGCAACATACCGTTTTTAAAACAGTTATTAAAGAAAATATCAGCAAAGCTTGGCGCAATCACGGTACGCAAACCATATTCGCTCAAGGCCCACGGCGCATGTTCACGGCTAGAACCACAACCAAAGTTGGCACGTGAAATTAAAATAGATGCGCCCTGATAACGTGGCTGGTTCAAGACAAAGTCCGGATTGATCGGACGAACTGAATTGTCCTGACCTGGATAACCTTCATCCAAGTAACGCAATTCATCAAATAAATTTTCACCAAAACCAGTACGTTTGATCGATTTCAAAAACTGTTTTGGAATAATTAAATCGGTATCGACATTGGCACGGTCTAAAGGTGCAACGATACCTTGTTCAACGGTATAAGCTTTCATATTTATTTCCCAACGAATTCGTAACCTCTCCCTACCCCTCTCCTACAAAGAGAGGGAACTCCTTCTCCCTCTGGGAGAAGGTCGGGATGAGGGCTTAAACTAGAATGAACGAACATCAACAAAGTGACCTGCGATCGCAGCAGCGGCTGCCATGGCTGGACTCACCAAATGAGTACGACCGCCATTGCCCTGACGACCTTCAAAGTTACGGTTCGAAGTCGAGGCACAATGCTCGCCTGGTTGTAACTTGTCAGCATTCATCGCCAGACACATTGAACAGCCAGGTTCACGCCACTCGAAGCCCGCCTCGACAAATACCTTGTCCAGACCTTCCGCTTCTGCCTGAGCTTTGACCAGACCAGAACCCGGAACCACCATCGCCTGTTTGATTGAAGATGCGACTTTACGACCTTTGATTACTTCAGCTGCAGCGCGGATATCTTCAATACGCGAGTTGGTGCACGAACCGATAAATACACGATCTAACTGGATGTCTGCTAATGCCTGACCTGCATTTAAGCCCATATATTGATAAGCACGGTTCCAGTCATTGCGTTGTACATCATCTTTGGCTTGTTCTAAAGTCGGTACTGCTTGAGAGACCGGAATCACCATCTCAGGGGAAGTACCCCAAGACACTTGTGGCTCGATTTCTTCACCTTGCAATACAACAACCGTGTCAAAGTATGCGTCATCATCTGAATGTAAAGTATTCCAGTAAGCAACAGCCTGATCCCACTGATCTGCAGTCGGCGCATAAGGACGGCCTTTAACATACTCAATGGTTTTTTCATCGACAGCCACCATGCCGACACGGGCACCGGCTTCAATCGCCATGTTGCACACAGTCATACGACCTTCGATAGACATGTCACGGAAGACCTGACCGCCAAATTCAATCGCGTGACCAGTACCGCCTGCAGTACCAATCTTGCCAATAATCGCCAAGACCACATCTTTCGGTGTTACGCCCTGACCTAATTTGCCATCAACGCGTACCAACATGTTTTTCATCTTCTTTTGAACCAAGCATTGGGTCGCCAATACATGTTCAACTTCGGATGTCCCGATACCATGCGCCAAACAGCCAAAAGCACCATGTGTTGCCGTATGCGAATCACCACATACCACCGTCATGCCCGGCAAGGTCAAGCCTTGCTCCGGCCCGACCACATGCGCGATGCCCTGACGGATATCATTAATATCAAATTCAACAATATTAAAGGTCTTGCAGTTGTCATCCAAAGTTTGCACCTGGATGCGCGAAGTTTCATCTTCAATTCCGGCAACGCCCTGCTCACGCTCTTTCTTCGAGGTAGGTACGTTATGATCCGGTGTGGCAATGTTGGCACTTAAACGCCATGGCTTACGCCCGGCCAATTGCAAACCTTCAAAGGCCTGTGGAGAAGTCACTTCATGTAATAAGTGACGGTCGATGTACAGTAAGGCAGAACCATCATCACGTTGCGTTACTAAATGGTCGTCCCACAATTTATCATATAATGTTTTTGCTGTTTGGGTTGCGCCTGCCATGTCGATGTACTCCACTGGACTGGGTAAATTCTTTCTCTGATTTTGATTATATCGCTGCAATCACATAAATCTAATTTATCATTTTTATCAGTTAAAAAACTTTTTGGAATCTTTTAAAAGCTGAATCAAATCATGCTTGAGCTCTATTTTTATAAATCTAATTTTCCGATTGATTTATAAAAAATATTCGCTTTTACAAATTAAATGAGAATTATTATTATTTCTTCATCGACAGAAATGATGATTTTGAGGAACTTCGACATGGCACATATTCAACGCTTCGTAGACAACAACCAGCGCATGTTCAAAAAAACCTTCAGCTACTACATTATGCACATTACTGTGGCGATGATTGTGGGTTACTTGGTGACCGGCAGTTTGACGATGGCCATTGCCTTAAGTTTATTAGAGCCAACGGTACAGGCAGTTGCTTTCTTCTTCCATGAAAAAATCTGGGAGCGTAATAACCAACAGCAGAATGAGGACATTACCGTCTAAATTCTTCGGTCGAGGTTCCTGATGAAAGACTGCCCTTAAAGGTGGTCTTTTTTAGTTTTTAAAATTCTAAGGCTTTGAAAATGTATAGTAATTCAGCACTGCAACATAGATGAGCTAATTTTGCTTTGATTTATTCTTAAAATATAACAATAATAGATTTACACATAAAAATTCTTTATAGGTGATTAAGATGAATCTCGCAGCCTTTGAAGCCTTCGTGAAAGTCATGGAAACCGGTTCGATTTCTCTGGCCGCAGATCAGCTCTTCATTACCCAGCCTGCTGTCACCAAACGTATTCACAGTCTGGAAGAATACTTTGGGGTCAAGCTGTTTGAATCTGCCGGACGTGGCGTACAGGCCACCCACGCGGCGCATTCGCTGTTGCCTAAAGTGAAAAACTGGCTGAATGAACTCGGTGATATTCATTATACCTTGAGCCATGAACAGGGTCAGGTACAGGGCAAACTAAAAATTGGTACCAGCCATCATATCGGCCTGCATCATCTGCCGAGTCATTTGCGCCATTATGTCCAGGAATATCCGGACGTGACCCTGGATGTGCATTTTGTTGATTCCGAGCAAGCACATGAACAGGTAATTGCCGGCGATCTTGAACTGGCATTTTTAACCTTGCCGCCCCGTGGTGATGCGCGTCTGAATTACGTAACCATCTGGAATGATCCTCTGGTCTTTGTGGTGGCACCGTTTCATCCGCTGGCACAGCAAAAAAATCTGTGTCTGGAAGATTTGCTCGACTATCCAAGCCTGTTGCCATCATCACAGACCTATACCTCGCAAATCACCTTGGCCGAATTTGAGAAACAGGGCATCAAACCGAAAGTCAGTATGAGTAACAATCCGCTGGAATCAATCCGGATGCTGGTATCAATTGGTTTGGGCTGGTCGGTACTGCCAAAAACTTTGGTCAATCATGACCTGCACCAGCTGGATATTAATCTGGAAATGAACCGTCGTTTGGGCATGGTCTGGCATCCCGGTCGTACTCAGTCCAAAGCAGCTCAGGCTCTGGTTCAGCTCATGCAGGGTGCCTCGCTGTCTATTTAAGCCGTTCCTGAACATGCTGCATCCAAAACGGTGCAGCATTTTGTTACCTAAATACACCCCATCTGGCGATATCTTTCGAGTATTTTTAAGACAATTCCATTCTTTTGCAGTGCAGAGGAATGCTTAAAACTATTCGATGGAGCCTGACGGATGCAGCTCGATTCTCCCTTAAAATCCCACTCTCAAGATAAAACAAATACAAGCAGCCTATGGCTTTCGGCCAAACCAATGCTGCTGCCCACGCCGGCACTTGATTTTGCCGATGAACAGACTGCCCGGCACTGCCTGCGCGAATATTTCCTGAATACCTTTGACACCTATGAGCAACTGTTTGAATGCCTCAAGCATGAAGATGCTTTTTTCATCAAGCCCATTACTTTACGTCACCCACTGATTTTTTATTTTGCGCATACCGCCACTTTTTTTGTCAATAAACTGCTGCTCAGCAAGCTAATTAGCGAACGCCTGAATCCGCATTTTGAAAGTATCTTCGCGATTGGTGTGGACGAGATGAGTTGGGATGACCTGGATGAAGTGCACTATGACTGGCCCAGTGTGCAGGAAGTCCGTGATTATCGGCATCAGGTACGCGCCCTGATCCTGAACATCCTTGAACATGCTCCGCTAACTCTACCCTTAAACTGGCAAAACCCTTGGTGGACCATCATCATGGGCATCGAACATGAACGGATCCATCTGGAAACTTCTTCTGTGCTGATCCGCCAGCATGCTTTGGAACATGTACGCCAGCATCCGCAATGGCGTGCCAATATTATTACCGGCATGGCCCCGGATAATATTTTGCTGGATGTGCCGGAAGGCAAAGTGCATTTACAGAAAGATTTTAACCATCCATTTTATGGCTGGGACAATGAATACGGCCGGCATCAAGCCGAGGTTGCAGCTTTTGCAGCCTCCAAATATCTGGTATCGAATCAGGAATTTCTGGCCTTTGTCGAAGCTGATGGCTATCAGACCGAACACTACTGGAGTGAAGAAGGTCTAGGCTGGCTGCAATTTTCACAAGCTGCTCATCCCTGTTTCTGGCGCAAAACTGAATTGGGTTGGTCACTGCGACTGATGCTGGAAGAAGTGCCGATGCCTTGGGATTGGCCGGTAGAAGTGAATTATCATGAAGCCAAGGCCTTTTGTCAGTGGAAATCGCAACAGCTTGGAAAAACCATTCGCTTGCCGACTGAAGATGAATGGTATCGCCTGTATGCCGTTTCAGACCTGGATCCAGATTTACAAAGTCCTGAACAGGCCAATATCGAGTTGAAATACGGCACCAGCTCCTGTCCGGTGGATCATTTCAAGCAGGGTGATTTTTACGATATTCAAGGCAATGTCTGGCAGTGGACTGAAACCCCGATCTATCCATTTCAGGGTTTTCAGGTGCATCCATTTTATGATGATTTCAGTACACCGACCTTTGACGGTCGCCATAACCTGATGAAAGGTGGCTCCTGGATTTCGGCGGGCAATGAAGCTTTATATAGTTCCCGCTACGCCTTCAGACGGCATTTCTTTCAGCACGCTGGTTTTCGCTACGTCGCTTCTGATCAAGCATTGCAACATTTCCCTTCGCATTATGAAAGCGACCAGCTGGTCTCCCAATATCTGGAATTCCAGTATGGTATCGAATATTTTGGTATCGCTAATTTTGCCAAAACACTGGTCGATCTGGCACAACCCTATTTTCAGCAAACGCCGTGCCATCGTGCCTTAGATATTGGCTGTGCTACCGGCCGCGCCAGCTTTGAACTGGCACGCTCTTTTGATCAGGTAACCGGTTTGGACTTTTCGGCACGCTTTATCCAGCAAGCAGTTTATTTGGCTCAAGGCCATAGGGTACGTTATCAGCTGCCACTAGAAGGTGAATTAAGCGAAGAAAAAAGCTGTTCACTTGAAGATGTCGCTTTAGATCAGGTTGCGTCGAAAACGGAATTTTTTCAGGCCGATGCCTGCAACCTGAAAGCACATTTTAGCGGCTATGATTTTATTCTGGCAGCGAATCTGATTGACCGGCTGCATCATCCGAAAGACTTTTTATTGCAGATTCATAAACGTATCAATATAGGTGGAATTTTAATGCTGAGTTCGCCCTATACCTGGCTGGAAGAACATACGGCACGTAGTGAGTGGCTAGGCGGTTTTCAGGAGGATGGGGAAAACATCACGACGTTGGCTGGTATAAGCAATATCTTAACCCAGCACTTTGAATTGGTGGCCGAACCCCAAGATGTGCCTTTTGTGATTCGAGAAACGGCCAGAAAGTATCAACACACGCTGTCACAAGTCACGATCTGGAAACGTGTTCGCTAAAGGTAAGGTGATGGCCTAAAAAAAGCCAATCATACGATTGGCTTTATATCTTATCCTTCACTGGTTGAATTTTCATGCAAGGATTCATTGAGTTGATCTACCACAATCGCCCATTCGCCATCAGAGGCTATTTTCTCGCTTAAAAATTGACGTTGTGCCTCTGACCAATACGGCGCATCCAGTAAAGTCAGATCTTTATGCAATTGATGCTCGTGAATAAATGTTTCAATACCTTCTGCACTGGCATCCAAGCCAAGCTGCTGGAACAGATGTGTCATACGCGGTCGAACGTGAGTCATATCTCATACCTCAGAATCTACTATTGTTATCATGTCCTGTTTTTTGAGCATAGCATGTCTGATTCAGCCGGACTATGAAAAAACATTAATATTCAAATGAGGCAAATAAAAAGCACAACCGAAGTTGTACTTAATAATCACATCAATGAGTTCGGAGTGATTAGATCGACCAGTCCTGTATTTCCCAGCCTTGTTCTTGGGCTAGAGTTTCCAAGCGATCATCCGGATTCACTGCAATCGCATGATCCGCATATTCCAGCAAGAAACGGTCATTAATCGAATCTGAATAGGCCCAAGACTCGGTTACATTGCGACCCTCCAGCCATTGTTCCAGACGCACCAACTTGCCTTGCTGATAGCACGCTGTATTGATGACTTTACCAGTATATTTACCATCAATGACTTCAGCATTGGTGGCAATAATTTCAGTAATTCCGAATTCACGAAAAATGGGGGCGGTAATAAAGTCTGAAGTCGCGGTAATCCCCACTAAGGTATGCCCTGCTTCATGGTGGCGCCCAATGGCTTTAAAACCTTCAGGACGCATTTGTGGACGAATGACTTTTTGCATGAACAGTTGATGTAATTCAATCAAATAATCATTGTCATGTTGGGTTAGAAACTGGAACACAAATTCATTATAGGCATAAGGATCCAGCTCACCTTTTTTATAATCGTCATAGAACTTGTCATTCATGGCGCGATGCTGAACTGGATCGACCAGGCCCTCACTGACCAGAAACTCTCCCCAAGAATGATCCGAATCCGTGTTTAACAAGGTGTGATCGAGATCAAATAGCGCCAATTTCATGAAAATACTCGTTAAAACTGAAATTTAAGAAAAAAATTGTAAATCTATCTCCGCTAGTCGATAGAAATTCGTTAAGATCATAGCAATTTTAACATTTTTAAACTTTGCTTTTTTCGAGTTGGATAACGAAATAATGCTCCCCGATGGCAAAGGCATAAATTAAACAATTTTTAGGTAGCCAAATGATCGACTCTGAAGGTTTCCGACCGAATGTCGGGATCATTTTGGCAAACGATGCTGGACAGGTTTTATGGGCAAAACGCATTGGTCATAATGCATGGCAATTTCCACAAGGCGGGATCCAATATGGAGAAACCCCCGAGCAGGCACTCTATCGTGAGCTGAGAGAAGAAGTTGGCTTATTGCCCGAACACGTCCAGATAGTCGCGCAAACCAAAGGCTGGTTGCGCTATCGTTTGCCGCATCGATACATTCGTACGGACTCTGATCCGGTCTGTATCGGTCAAAAACAAAAGTGGTTTTTACTCAAACTCACGGCCCCCGTTCAGCATATTCAGTTGAATCTGTCTGATCCGCCCGAATTTGATCAATGGCAATGGGTCAGTTATTGGTACCCACTCGGTCAAGTCGTGAATTTCAAACGTGATGTTTACCGCAAAGCCTTGGTGGAGTTGTGTCAGCAACTGCCCCAGCAAAAACCTTAAAAAATCGCATAAATAATGCAGATTTTTTACGCGGCTATTGTTATAAATAAACTTCATTACTGAAATTCTGAATAGACGGAGCAGACCTTATGTCGAATATGCAACTGGACACCTTGAGACGTATTGTTCAGGAGATCAATGCGTCCACCAGTTTGCATGAATCACTCGACATTATGGTCAAGCATGTGGCCGAGGCCATGCAGGTTGATGTCTGCTCGATCTACCTCCTCGATGAACGCAATCAGCGTTATCTGCTCATGGCGTCTAAAGGCCTGAATGCAGAATCTGTCGGCCATGTGTCTTTGCAGACCGGCGAAGGTCTGGTGGGCCTGGTTGGACAGCGTGAGGAAATTGTCAATCTGGACAATGCCCCTAAACACGAGCGCTTCCTGTTTTTACCTGAAACCGGTGAGGAAATTTATAACTCCTTCCTCGGTGTGCCAGTGATGTATCGCCGTAAGGTGATGGGTGTGCTGGTGGTTCAGAACAAAGAATCACAGGACTTTTCTGAAGCTGCTGAATCCTTTCTGGTGACACTCTGTGCGCAGCTTTCTGGCGTCATCGCCCATGCCCATGCCGTCGGCAATATCGATGTATTCCGTAAGCCAAGCAACCTGCCCGCCTATAAAACCTTTCAGGGAGTTTCTGGCTCCGGTGGTATTGCCTTAGGTCGTGCAGTGATTCTCTATCCGCCAGCAGATCTTGCCGCAGTCCCTGACCGTGAAGCGGATGACATTAGCGAAGAACTGGAGCTATTAGATAACGCCCTGAATTCAGTCCGCGAAGAAATTCAGTCGCTAGATGACAAAATGCAGGATGCGTTGATGGCCGAGGAACGCGCACTGTTTAGCGTGTTTTTGCGTATGCTGGATGAAAATGCCCTGCCTGCAGAAATCAAGGCCTTTATTCGTGAAGGTCACTGGGCACAAGGCGCCGTGCGAATTGTCATTGACAATCATGTGGCACAATTTTCCCAGATGGAAGATGATTATTTACGTGAGCGAGTGGCGGACTTAAAAGATCTGGGTCGCCGCATTCTGGCACGTTTACAGGAAGCCGATGCCAGTCACCGTGAATTGACCGATGAAAGTATTCTGATTGGTGAGGAAATATCGACGGCTGCACTGGTTGAACTGCCCGTGGATAAAATTGCCGCGATTGTCACTACCGAAGGCGCCATGAACTCGCATATGGTGATCGTGGCGCGTGCCCTTGGCATTCCCACCGTAGTCGGTGTAACCGAACTGCCAATCAATACCCTCGATGATGTGGAGATGATTGTCGATGCGCATCAGGGTCGGGTCTTTATTAATCCGCCACGTCGCCTGCGCAGTCGCTATAAAGAAATTCAAAAAGAAGAAGAACAGATTGCCAAAGATCTGCGCCAGTACGAAACCAAAGATGCGATTACTCCGGATGGCGTAGCGGTCAAACTCTACGTCAATACCGGTCTGATGATTGATGTGGTGCGTGGCGTACAGCGCGGTGCCAAAGGTGTCGGTTTATACCGTTCTGAAATTCCGTTTATGTTGCGTGACCGCTTCCCGGGCGAAGAAGAACAACGTGCGATTTATCGTCAGCAACTCAGTCATTTTGCCAATAAACCGGTAGTGATGCGAACGCTGGACATTGGTGCAGACAAAGACCTGCCGTATTTCTCGATTGAAGAAGAAAATTCGGCACTCGGCTGGCGTGGCATTCGTTTTACCCTGGATCATCCGGAAATTTTTTCTTCACAGATTCGCGCCATGCTCAAAGCCAGTATCGGACTGAATAACCTGCATATTCTGCTGCCAATGGTGACCAGTGTCAGCGAGGTCGAGGAAGCGCTCTATCTGCTGGAACGTGACCATGCGGCGATTCAAGAAGAAGAACAGGTCAAGGTAAATAAACCAAAACTCGGCATCATGGTGGAAGTGCCGAGTGTGCTTCATCAGATTGATGAATTTTCCGAACTGGTGGATTTCTTCTCGGTCGGCTCCAACGATCTGACCCAATATCTGTTGGCTGTGGATCGCAATAATCCACGGGTAGCCAATGTCTATTCACATTTACACCCTGCAGTACTACGTGCTCTGACCCGTCTGGTCCAGGACTGTCATCGCAATGAAAAACCGGTCAGTATCTGCGGTGAAATGGCAGGCGATCCACTGTCTGCAGTTTTGCTCATGGCCATGGGCTTTAATACCCTGTCAATGAGTTCCAGTAATATTTTGCGGGTACGTAAAACCATTTGTCATGTTCCGATGAGTGATGCACAGGAATTGCTGCAACATGTGTTAAAAATGGACAATCCACTCATAGTAAAAAGCTGGTTAGAATATTATTTCAGAACCCATAATTTAGGGGATATGGTGAAATCAGCATCACGTATGGTGAGTGCCTAATACGGGACTTTTTCCAGTCCCTCGACAGTGGTAGAGGTGGTTATGGAATTTCTGGTCATCCTGTTCATGATTGTTGCGGTGTTCTATGTGGTCATTCTTGCACCGGCCTTGGCTGCCCGCAAAGAAGCTCATAATTCCGGTTCATCTTATATACGCCCCGCCAGCAATCGAGCAATGAGCTATGCCGATCGGCCTAAAATGACTCCATTATTGGGCATTGAAATTTCGGCATCGCAACGGCGGCGTTTAGGCAGAGATGACCCCTCCGTCATTGCTGCCAGACTCTATCATCAACAAAAAGATCAATTTGCCAGTTTTCAGCAGGCCAGACCACAGCCTCATTCCCCTCACCACAAAGCACCAGTGCAAAGCAAACTCAATAAATTCTTTAATGACTTAATTGCGGATGAATCGACAACATCATCCCGGTATCCAAATCAATATTCGCAAACTCGTAACAACCGACCTGTCGCCCCGCTCTCTCCAGTTAAAACTAATCCTAAGCAGCCCCCACGTCGTCCCCAGCCACCTTACAGACCTTAAGCGGCCATTAAAAAAGGGCGATCTTCCATGGAATATCGCCCTTGTCTGTGCTTGTTGTAGCCACGTTTTGAATTTTTCTTTCGATCTACAAAAACCTGGCTTTTGTTGACTTCATGCATGTGTTTTGCCACAAAATTGTGGATCACTACCTGCTCGGCTGTTTTTTTCTTGGCCATCTTGCTCTCTATATAATTTGGAGGAAGGAGTGAGATAATTATAGGGCCGACTGACTAATTTTCAAGCATATTTGCCAATGCTTTTTCAAAAATAAAGCCCATTTAGCCAGGATTTTCTATATGCAAAAATGGGAGTTATAGCCAGAAAACACCCTTATTTCATTCATTATTTTTATGGGTTTCTTCAGCCCAACAAAACTCGATTAAAAAAACGTTTAAAATAAATCAGTTATAAAATTTATTTTAAACAATACTAGACTTCCGTCATAAATCAAAAAACGTACAATTTATTTGATCTTAAAGTAATCAGCAAAATTATTTAATTCAAGGGATAATCCTTGGATGAAATTCAAAGATATTCAAAAATTATCAGACGTTAAGTTTCGTAAGCTTACCGGTGTTAGTTGGGCTACATTTAACCTCATGTTGGCCGAGCTAAATAAGCAGTTACCTTATCATATTGGTAAAGGACGACCGCATAAATTACCGTTGGAAGATCGTTTGCTCTTATGTATAGAATATTGGAGAGAATATCGAACATTTTTCCATCTTGGTATGAGTTACGGTGTATCTGAAACGAGTGCAATTCGTATCACACGTGTTATTGAAGATACCTTAATCCGTTCTGGAAAATTTAACTTGCCAAAACAACTTCCTAATCGAGATGAAGTGGATTGGGAAGTTGTTGTGATTGATGCAACTGAAATATTAGTTCAACGTCCAAAAAAAACAGAAGAAATGGTATAGCGGTAAAAAAAGCGACATACTTTTAAATTTCAGCTATCTATGCACTATACAACAGGTGAAATACTGAGTGTCTGTGGAAGTCATGGAAGCATGCATGATTTTAAAATATTTAAAAAAAGCATGAGGAAATTAAAATTTAAGCCCTTTTTTATCGTTGATAAGGGGTATTTAGGGATAAAGAAATTGGGTTTTGGATGCCTCATGCCATCTAAAGCAAAGAAAACTGAAAAACTAGATTCTGAATTAAAAAAGTTAAATAAAGAGATTGGTCGTAGACGAATTCAAGTAGAGCATGTATTTGGAAGGATGAAATGTTTTAAGATTTTATCTTGTGTATATAGAAATCGTCGTAAACGATTAAACCTGCGGTTTAATTTACTTGCTGGCATATACAATTTAGATTGGGTGAAAGATAAACAATTAAATTGGTTAAAAAATGATTTATGAAGGAAGTCTACTATTCACTTATTATTTTTATCCTTTGATAAAAACATATTATCGACTTAGATATTGTTATTTTCGTTTAATCCCATTCATTATTCGAGTTATTCAAAATATATAGAATTTGATATTGTCACAGAGTGGAAAACCCGTTACTTTTTAAGAGTAACCATTTAATTTTCAACATTTTAAACTTTATTAAATTTAAAAATATTTTTTGAGTGAGCTCACTCAATTATACCCTGAATTCCGTTTTGTGCTGTAACACCCTTTATTTAAAGATATTGTAAATATAGCGAAACCTGATCTGATTAGCATATATCTCAATATTTTATGAATACTAGGTAAACGACATAAGATATTCAAAACTTGGAGAGGAAAGATGAGCCAAGATTTTAAAAAATGCCCTGTCACCCACCTGACCACTGAAGCTGGTGCCCCTGTGGTCGACAACCAGAACAGTATGACGGCAGGTGCGCGTGGACCTTTACTTGCCCAGGATTTATGGCTGAATGAAAAACTGGCCAACTTTGTCCGCGAAGTGATTCCAGAGCGTCGTATGCATGCCAAAGGTTCAGGTGCTTTTGGTACCTTTACCGTGACCAATGATATTACCCAATATAGCCGCGCTAAAATTTTCTCTGAAGTCGGCAAAAAAACCGAAATGTTTGCCCGTTTCTCAACAGTGGCGGGTGAACGTGGTGCGGCCGATGCGGAACGCGATATTCGCGGTTTTGCCTTAAAATTCTATACTGAAGAAGGCAACTGGGATCTGGTCGGCAATAACACCCCGGTGTTTTTCCTGCGGGATGCGCGCAAGTTCCCTGACCTGAATAAAGCAGTCAAACGCGACCCGAAAACCAACAAGCGCAGCGCCACCAATAACTGGGATTTCTGGACACTGTTGCCTGAAGCTTTGCATCAAGTGACCATTGTCATGTCCGACCGCGGGATTCCGACCGGTTACCGTCATATGCATGGTTTTGGCAGTCACACCTTCAGTTTTATCAATGCCAAAAATGAACGCTTCTGGGTAAAATTCCATATGCGTACCCAGCAAGGCATCCAGAACCTGACCGATGCTGAAGCTGCAGACTTGATCGCCAAAGACCGTGAAAGCAGCCAGACCGACCTGTTTGATGCCATCGAACGTGGTGACTATCCAAAATGGAAAATGTACGTTCAGATCATGCCGGAACTGGAAGCCGAAACAGTGCCTTATCATCCATTTGACCTGACCAAAGTCTGGCCAAAGGGCGATTATCCACTGATTGAAGTCGGTGAATTCGAACTGAACCGCAATCCGGAAAACTATTTCCAGGATGTAGAACAGGCTGCCTTTGCACCAAGCAATCTGGTGCCAGGCATCAGCTACTCACCGGACCGTATGTTACAGGCTCGTCTGGTCAACTATGCCGACGCAGCGCGTTACCGTGTAGGAGTAAATCATTCACAGGTTCCGGTTAATGCTGCACGTTGTCCTGTACATTCGAACCGCCGTGATGGTCAAGGCCGCATGGATGGCAACTATGGTTCATTGCCACATTACGAGCCGAACAGTTTCAGCCAGTGGCAAGAACAACCGGAATTCAGAGAACCGCCACTGAAAATCACCGGTGATGCCGATTTCTGGGATTTCCGTGAAGATGACAATGATTACTTCAGCCAGCCCCGTGCCCTGTTTAACCTGATGAATGACCAGCAGAAACAAGCTCTGTTTAATAACACGGCCGGAGCAATGGGTGATGCACTAGATTTCATCAAATACCGTCACATCCGCAACTGTTATAGCTGTGATCCAGCCTACGGCGAAGGCGTAGCACAAGCACTCGGCATGACCGTAGCAGATGCCCAAGCGGCACGTGAAACCGATCCAGCCAAAGGTTTGCCTAGCTTTCTCTAAGCCAGTTTAGACATGTATAGAAACCACCTTCGGGTGGTTTTTTATTGCGGCATCAAGCAATATAGAAGCAAGTCAGCACAAAAAGAAATACAACAATGCATCCGAATATTGAAGACATCATTCAACAACACGACATCGTTTTATTTGATGCTGTTTGCGGGATCTGCAATGGCTGGGCACGGTTTTTGATTCAATACGATAAGAAGATACAGTTTAAACTGGTTTCCGCCCAATCGCCTTTAGGTACGGCACTGCTCGAACATTATCAGATGCCAACCGAACATTACACCACGATGCTCGTCATTCAAGATGGTACACTCTATACGGAATCGACTGCCTTGCTGAAGGTGCTGCAACATCTCGGTTTTCCCTTTAATTTAATGAGCGCAGGTTATTTGGTTCCGCGTTTTATCCGGGATTTTCTGTATCGTGTGATTGCTTTAAATCGTTACAAGCTATTTGGTAAAACCGAGTATTGCCTGATTCCATCCAGCGAAAATAAACGCCACTTTCTGGAAGAAGCTATCCGTGACTCCTAAACCTGTATTCATACAATCACTTCGTACCATCCAGTTGACTTTGGCAATGCTCTGGCTCTATCAAGGACTCATTCCAAAAATCCTGTTCCAATCCCCAGCCGAAATTAGTATTTGGCAAAATATGGGTTTTGAGCTGGCACTGGCCAAGATCCTGGTTGGACTTTTCGGGGGATGTGAAATACTGTTTGGCTTATGCTTTCTGAAATGGAACCGATCTATATTTTTGCATGGATTGAATATTATTGGGCTTGCTGGATTATTGCTGCTCATTGTATTCACAGCACCTTTACAACTCACTGCAGCATTCAATCCTGTGGTGATGAATATCGCCATGTTGATGCTTTCTGTAGTGGCCATTCAACTCATGCAACAGGAACAGCTGGAAGTTTTTAAACAATAATCCGTTTGCCTTCACGTATGCAATAAAACGGATTAATCAACTTGGAAGAATGCTTGATGATCTCATGCAACTCATGTTCCGGTGCATCCCGGTCTTCATCCGTGAGCTGAAAAGTACGGTAATGAATCGCCAGTGAGCATTTGGCCTGCAAGTCATGATGGGCATGAAAGGCATCTTCCGGATTCATATGGATCGCGCGCATCAGTTCACGCGGTTCATACGCTCCTATCGGGAGTAAAGCAATTCGTGGCGCCCCCAGACGTTTACGGATTTCTTTAAAATGCGAGGCGTAGCCACTATCTCCAGCAAAGAAACAATGTTCCTTGCCATGTAATAAAGAAAAGCCTCCCCAAAGTGCACAGTTCTGATCGCGCATGCCGCGCCCTGAGGCATGTTGAGCCGGCGTATAGACAATCCGGATCTCTTCAAAAAAGGCATTTTCCCACCAGTCCATTTCATGCACGGTATAATGTTCTGGCAAATACCAGGCATTGCCCAGACCGGTATAAATCGGCATCTCAAAAGTGTTGTGCAGCCATTCCAGGCTGGCCAGATCCATATGATCATAATGGTTATGGCTGAGCAGTACGGCATCAATCTGGGGTAACTCATCCAGAGCAATGCCAGCCGGAATGACCCGCTGCGGCCCTGTGGAAGCCGATGGACTGGCATATTCAGCCCAGACCGGGTCGGTCAGAAAATTATAGGGGCCGATCTGTATTAATGTGGTGGCGTGACCAATAAACCAGACTTGCCAGTCATCCAGAGCTGCATCTGGACGCTGCTGTGGCAATGCGCGCGGACGAGAAAAAAACTCGGCACGTTCCTCGTCAAGATTAACATTCCAGGTCTTGGATTTTCGGGTAATGAGCCATTTATATAAATCAAAGCGACCGCGCGATAGAGAAGCATGCTCAAGATTACGAAACTGTTTTCCGTCGAAATGATCTGAATGCAGATACTCAAACACTGGCTTAGACCAGAGATGTTTCCAACTGGATTCCGTGATTAACTGGAATTTTTTAGTTTTGAGAAGATCTTGCATAAACATCCACTATTTATTATTCGCTATATGCAAGACAGCAACCTCTTGAAATGGTCAAGCGGTGCATCTTTTAATGAGCATACAAACTAAAAACAGGCACACTGCAACATAGTATGAAATCTGTCACAGAAAATCATGTATGTTTTTGTTATTTTTAGCAAAAAAATGGCATTTCATCAGCCTTATGGCTGGCTGAAGTCTGGGATTATCTAGAAAAATATTGCTCTTGTCCTTCTGTCTAAAAATACAAAATGATACTCAATATTTATAAGCTCATGCTGACAAAAGCATGTCTGCCCATTGATGATTTTATGATGAAATTCGCCATACCTCAGTATCATCACATCAATTGTGCGAGAAAGGCAAGTTGAGATCAAAATACCAACCTCAAGCGTTTTTTAGATCTTTATACACGACCTTGAGTTCGTTCCAGCCATACGACCTTGGTTTGGGGTTTCACAAATAAAGCAATAATTTCCGGGTGCAGCTGTTTAATCTGCGCTTCGATCCGGTTGACACAGGCTTCAATTTCATCAGAAGTTAAATCATCTTTAAATTCCAGACTCAATGATGCAATGACTTGCTGAGCACCCATCTGCTCAGTCAATACCCCATTGGCACTAAAAACTGCCGCATCCTGTTGAGCAATGTTCAATACATCTTCACGCAGTTTTGGATCTGCCGTTTCACCCAGTAACAAACCTTTGGTTTCACGTGCCAGAAACCAGGCAGATACTGCCAGCACGATACCAATTAAAATCGATGCGGCACCGTCCAATTCAGGAATATTCAGTTGATGCGCCAGAAAGATACCGACTAGAGCAATCACCAAGCCGACCAGGGCGGCAGTATCTTCAAATAACACGGTAAAGGTCGTTGGATCTTTACTGTGTCGAAAGGCTTCAAAATATCCCAGATTTCCCTTTTGTTTACGAAAGGTTTTTAAAGCCACTGACCATGAAAATCCTTCAAAAAGAATCGCCAGACCCAGCACAATATAATTGATCAATGGATCCTGCATGACTTCAGGCTGAAGAATATGCTGTATCCCTTGATAGATGGACACAATCGCACCTAGGGCAAAAACCATCAGTGCCACAATAAAGGCCCAAAAATACAGTTCACGCCCATAACCAAAAGGATGTTTGGCATTTGCCGGTTTTTCTGATTTTTTCATGCCATATAACAGTAAAATTTCATTCAAGGTATCTACTACGGAATGAATTGCCTCACTGAACATGGCAGAACTATTGGTTATATAGGACGCAACAAATTTCACCAGCGCAATCGCCAGATTACCAAACAGGGCTGCATAGACTACGATTTTATTGGATTCAGACATCCTGACACTGTCCTAAATAAGCTTGTGCAAGCTTGAATGATTTATGTATCAAAATCTTAATCATTTATTTTTGAAAGTTGTTTTACAAATTGTTGCTTAGTCGTGATCTCTCACGTTGTTGAATCACTTTACTCTCCACTAAAATAATAAAAGGGCTTTCGCCCTTTTGGTTTTTACAGTTTTAATGCTTGGAAAAATACTGCTCGCGCCACTCTTTCCAGAAATACATGATGATCCCGAACATCACCACAGCAATTCCCGCAAAAGCATGACTGCTGATAATTTCATGATTTAAGGTTGCTCCCAATACCAGAGCGATCACCGGCGTCATCACATTACTCAATGAAACGGTCGAAGCATTTAGACGGCGAATCAGCCAGAAATAACACAGCATTGCCACAATCGAAGACATGATCATGGTAAATACAAAACCGATCATTGCCTGTGTGCTAGGCAACTGAGTCGGCATATGTTGCCAGATAAATGGCACTAAAATGAGTGAAGCAGCCGCAGAGACCAACAATGAACCCGTCGCTTGCGACATCGGACTCAAGGGTGCACTGATCTGTTTAATCCAGAAGATTGAGCTGATATAAGACACCATACTGATCAGCATCAGCACCACCCCCGAGGGATTGATCTTGCTGTCTGCCGAGTCGGCAAAAACAAAACATAAACCGGCGACGGCCACTGCCATGCCGAGCCATTGCAGCCAGATCAGTTTATGGGTTTTTAAAATCATATGTCCGATCAAACCAGCGATCAGCGGTGAAAAACCAAAAATTAGTGCCATCAACCCTGAGGTTAAATAATTGGCTGCCAGATAAATAAACAGCTGCGCACCGATTAAATTCAAACTGCCTGCCAGATAACTTTTCATTGAAGTACGGTCAAAAGGCAGCGGGTCGCGCATGATCTTCAGCAGGAACAGTGCAATAACCGAGGCACCGAAATAGCGAATGATCAGCACCCACATCGGGTGAATCTCGGCCACGCTCCAGACAATCGCCAGTGGCGTTGCTGCCCAGATCAGTACCAATAAAGCGTAAATACTTGCCGTGACCGGCAATGATGATGAAGAACTCATAAGTCTCCTAAACGAGGCCAAGAAGTTCTGGATCAGCAACTTCAAAAATAGCGTATAGCGAATTCATGCTGAGATGAAGTTTTAATTTTTGATAAATTCATCAAGTTTCGTGCATAAAAAACAGACCTATGCAAAACATAGGTCTGTCCCAAGATATCTCAATACGACTTAAGCAATTTTGCGTAAGTCTTGCGCGATATCTAAATGTTTTTCAACATCAAACGCCGTATTTTTGCTGATCATTTTTTTCAAATGACGCATTTCTTTGGCTGCATTCACGGTAATCCCGCCAACGATCTGACCATCTGTCACACCATACATCACGAATGAATTATCTGCACCTTTGGCTGCATCCATTTCACCACGGATATGCCATTCAGCTGCGGCTATATCGCCAACAAACTGGAAGTTGATATTCAGTTGATCGGTCCAGAACCAGGCCGGATTGGCTTTCGGATGTTCCACACCCATCACGTGACGCGCAAAGATACCTGCCTGCAGGTTGGCATTTTCCCAGGTTTCCACACGGCGGTGATTGCCACAGTCACGTAACTGAGTCGCAACATCGCCTGCTGCATAAATATCAGCATTCGAGGTTTGGCAGTTTTCATTGACTTTAATCGCAACATCAACGTCCAGACCTGCATCTACGGCAAGCTGTGCATTTGGCACGATCCCGATCCCGTAAACTACAGCATCGGCACGCAGTTCTTCACCGCCTTCCAGCGTTACCACGACTTCTTCACCATCTAAACGGCAATCTGTAATCTTGGTTTCAAGACGCACATCGACCTGGTTTTGACGATGCTGCTCTAGCAGGAATTCGCTCAGGATTTGTGGTGAACAACGACCCATAACCATCGGACCCATTTCGATCACAGTCACCTGACAGTCTTTGTAACGTGCAGATGATGCCAACTCAAGACCAATCACGCCACCACCGATCAGGATGATACGGCGACCGGCTTGAAGTACAGGCACCAGTGCCTGTGAATCTTCCAAGTTACGCAGGGTATAGACGTGTTTGCCCAAAGCATCGAAATTAGGCAAACGGCGCGCGGCACCACCTGTTGCAAGCAAGAGCTTGTCGTAAGCAACAACATCACCGTTCAGGAGTTCAACCGTTTTCGCTTCGGCATTAATTTTCGCTACGCCATTGCCGCGAATCGTTTCTACGCCTAAATCTGCCAGTTTCTGTTCCGACAGGATTTCGATCTTGGTTTCTTCAGGTTTTAGAATCACATCTTTAGACAACGGTGGACGCTCATAAGGAAGATGGCTTTCATCACCAATTAAGGTAATTTTGCCTTCATACTTGTTGCCACGAAGTTCTAAAATTGCGCTCGCACCTGCCTGGCCAGCACCCACGATCACGATGTTGTTTACGTTGCTCATTTTCTTAACCTTTTAACTCTGCAGATACGATACCGAAGCCGGCAATCCATTCGCTGATGTCTTCATAGCAATGTGTGGTCATTTCATACTCACCCATTTCGCTTAAGGCAGCGAAGGCAGCCATCCAAGAACGGACTTCCTGACCACCACGACCACCATCATGGCGGATTTCAGCTTCAGTCATCGCTTCTAATATTGCAAAATCAGCATGCTTGAAGGTTTCTAGCAGGGCAATATCCCATTCAGCATTCAAAGGCACGGCAACTGACGTATCTCCTGCTGCCAGCTTTTGACCCACTGCAATAATCTTGGATTGACGTGCATGACGTGCTTCAGGCGTTGGATAACGACCTGCAATCAGGAACTCTTCCACTTCTGGTAGTACTGCACCCATTTGTGGTGTAGGTGGATCATGTGACAGACCACCGGTACCTAAAACAAGCACACGCTCGTTTTCAAGGTTTAAAAACTTGATGTATTGACCCACAGCACGGCCCAAAGCAATAGTACGTTTGGTGGTTGGCATCGGTGCTGCAGCGCCATTAATAAAAATTGGAATCGTTGGATAACGATCAAGTTTGCCTTCACACAGGAAATGTAAGGGCTGAGTCACGCCATGGTCGGCCTGCATACGGTATGAGTAGGCAACATCCACGCCTTCATCCAGTACACGTCGAACCAGATCTAATGCCTTGTCTTCAGGTACATCAATGTGGTCATTGTCTTTACCATAATCCCAGTCACCTGCAGCTTTGGCACGAATACCGACGCAGAAACTTGGCATCAGGTCATAGAAGAAACCATTAAAATGATCTGGACCAAAAGTGATGATCAGGGTTGGGTCGTAAGCTTTTACTTCAGCAGAGAGTTTTTCAAAAGCAGCACGAACTTTTTGCTTTTTTGATTGATCTTGAGGTGAAGCAAATTCCATTAAAGGACTGTGCGATGCACAAATAAGTTTAACGGCCATGAGAGACTCCTAGAAGGAAAGCAGCCCTGAGAGAAGAGGCTGCCGGTAAGTCCATTTGAATGAGACTAGATGTTTATTCGTCAAAGAAACCTGCACGTGGCTGACGTAGGCCACGAATACCTAGACCGCATTCTGCATTGATCAGAACACCAGTCAAAGGACGGTTGTTTTGACGAGATGCCAACAGCACGTATGAACCGGTCATATCTTCCGGTTCAGGCAAGAAATTCAGTGGCATGCCACGTGCAATTTTCTCAGGATCACGTGCATCGAGCAGGCCCACATTTTCCTGACCCAGCGATGCCGCACCTTTGATATTCACATTCATACCTGACGGTGCAACCGCGTTCACTCGTACTTTAGGCGCAAGCTCGTAAGCCAGTTCTTTCATAATCCCGACACCCGCATGCTTAGATGCAGTATATACAGGGCCTCCGCCAGCGGAGTACAGTGCCGAATTAGACAAAGTAAATATGATAGAACCTTCAGAAGCGATCAATGCATCCAGTGCAGCCTTCGCACCGAGGATCAGAGATTTGGTATTGATGCCCATAATCTCGTCAAAGGCTTTTTCTAGTTGCTCACCAGAGGTATTGACGATATCGGCATAGTGATCCCAAATACCGGCATTACCAACGAAACAATCGAGTTTACCGAAACGTTCCACAGTGGCTTGAACTGCACGAACGTTATCTGCATAGCTGGCTACATCACCTTCGATCGCAAGAACTTTTCCACCGAAGTGTTCGTTCAAGGCATCCACTTTCGCTTTTGAACGTTGAAGAACCGCAACTTGTGCACCTTCCTCAATAAAACGTTCAACCAAAGCCCAGCCTAAGCCTGAACCGCCCCCGGTAATAAGTGCAACTTCGCCTTGTAGCCAACCCATGTTTACTCTCCTGCCATCTCTACGAACAATTGACCATCTTCAACAATCACAGGGAAAGTCTTGATTGGATCAGTTGCAGGTAGACATAAAGCTTCACCTGTTTTCAAGCAGAAACGTGCTGAATGCAGTGGGCATTCAACCGTACCATCATCTTCAAGATAACCTTCAGACATAGAAGCATTACCATGTGAACAACGGTCATTCATGGCGAAGAATTCTCCGCCATTGTTGAACACTGCAAGCGCATCGATACCATTTACGCCGCAATCTACTTTTAGCGCTTCGCCTTCGTCCAATTCGTCAACTTGGCAAACAAAAATCTTATTCATTAGAAGAACACACTCAGGTTATGTGAACTGTAAGTAACTTGGTCAAGCGTGATCTTACGGTTGAAGATTTGGAAGCCTAAGCCACCTTCAACTTTACGGATCTTGTCATGACGTTTACCACAGTAAATCACGACGTCTTTCTCTTTCTGTGTACGGTATAACAAGTAAGTTACGTACACGTCGTATTCGCCTTCAACTTCAGTTGGCTCTACGATCACGTTGCTCACCATGTGGGTGGTACGTGATGGAGGCTCTTCAGCCCAAGCCATACCGGTTTCCAGACGCGCTACACGACGTTCTAAAAGATCTTTCGAATCGTTGAACACCCAAGTTGTAGGTGGTTCAACTGAACGACGACGGTCACGGGTTTGTGCGTTTGGTGTGGTACGTAGCGTGTAAGAAATATCTTCAGCTAACGTATCCAACCATTCGCGGAATTTCCAGTCGTCTAGCAATTTTGCTTCGCGATACAGGAACTGACTAATTTGGTGATGAAGTTCTAAGCTGATTTGACTCATTTCATAAGCTCCTTCTCATATTCGTCAGCTGCTTTTTCCACGTCTTCCCATTTTTCATGGATCAATAAATCTGCCCAGCGGCGGTACATACCACGTGCTGCAGTTTCAGAGAAAATGTAGTTGGTGATACCTGGGATACCATCTTCACGTACTTTTTCGTTGCCTTTACCCATTTCTATAATGAGTTTGTTTTGACGCGCTTTATAACCACGTAAAACTTTTTGGATCTCGATCCAGTTTTCAGAGTCATCTTGCTCCAGGAAACCGGCTGGACCAAAGGCACGCGTTGCAGAACGTTCAAATGCTTCTTTCACTTCTTGAGATGCTTCAGCATCAGCAATACAGAATGCCCACACTTCAGTTTTGTTTGGACCACGTGGGTGCCATACACGAAGTGTTGCAGTACCGTTCAACCAAGACAAAGTTGGGAACATGGTGTTGTGACCTGCGAGACGCAATGCACGAGTCTCGCCTAGGCGCTCTTTAACTTCGTCGTAAGTTTCACGGAAGTAGTTGGCAACTTCACCGTCAACCCATACGTTTGCGTCTGGTTTCTCTGTAAAGAAGAAGCCTGAACCGTGACCACGTGAACCGTACTGGATCGCGTCTTTGGCAGTTTCCCAAACTGGACGAGCAGTTTGCGCAGCACCTAATTTTTTAGATGATTCGTCATCTGGTTTTGCGCCCAATACTTGGATCGCAGAAGCGTGAGAGAACAAGGCGTGATATTGGTCAGATGCAAACTGTTCCGCTGCAAATTTCCAGTTACACTCGATTTCCCACTTGTGTACACCACCGATGATTTCAGTACCACCTGGACGACGGTCAACAACGCCATCTAAGTACCAAGCGATATCGCCCATGTATTCTTCTAGGTCAGGTGTGGTTTCATCCCAACAAGCAAATACCAGGCCTTTGTAAGACTTCACACGATTCACTTCAACCAGACCCCATTGCTCTTTACATGCACCATGTGGGTAAGCACGATCTTCCAGCGGGATGTCTTTTAGTGAACCGTCAATACCGTATGACCAGCCGTGGTATGGGCAAGTAAACGCACGTGTATTACCACAGTCTGCGAAGCTTACGCGCATAGAACGGTGACGGCACTGGTTCAAGAATGCTTTAATTGAGCCGTCTTTTTGACGTGCCACAATGATTGGATCTTCACCCATGTAGGTGTTGAAGAAATCACCAGCCTTAGGAATTTGGCTTTCATGGCAAAGGAATAACCAAGTACGACCGAAAACACGTTCGAGTTCTAATTCGTAAATGTCAGGATCTGTATAAATAGATGGCGTGATACGTCCATTTTGTGCATCGACTAAAGCATCGATTTCGCGCACATCAATTTTTCCACTCATGAAAAGCTCTCCTGTGACCTATCTTTGGCACAAAGTAATAGACTCAACTTTTCAACGATGATGGATTTGACAGCGTTTTTCGGGAAATATTTTTTTTGTTTCAATTAAGAGCTTAAAGCAATTATTAAGCACGTGAATTTTTATATTAAAACATCTATTAATCCCGCCAGAGCATTTAGTTTATGAATGGGAAAATAATCTTCACGACATAGTTGTTTATAGATTATACTTTGAGGAAATTATAGTAAGACATTTTTTGGATTACTCTTTGGGTTGATGACATGGAATTACGACACCTTCGCTACTTTATCACCGTTGCTGAAGAGCTCAATTTTAGTAAGGCAGCACTTAAACTTTATACGGCTCAACCCTCACTTAGCCAGCAAATCAAAGACCTGGAAGAAGATGTCGGGGTAAAGCTACTCAACCGGACCAAACGTAAAGTAGAGCTGACCGAAGAAGGCGCCGTATTCCTGGAACAGGCCCGTCTCACCCTTGCACAGGCGGACAAAGCCGTTGCCATGGCACGTCAGGTGTCACAGGCCAAACAGCAAATGCTCCGTATCGGTTTTGTACCGGTAGCCGAGATGAAAATCTTCCCCTATATCTTGCCAAATCTACGTGTACAGAACCCAGATTTAAAAATTGAACTGCTCAGCCTGAACAACAATGAGCAGATGCGTTTGTTAAAAAAAGGTGATCTAGATCTGACATTTACCCGTCATAATTTCAATAGTGATGAAATTGAAAGCCAGTTCGTGATTCGTGAACCGCTGATTTTTCTCCTGCCTAAAGATCACCCCTTAGCAAAATACGAAAGAATTCCTGTTAAAGCATTGAATGGTATTGATTTTATTATTCCATCAGCAGAGCAGTCCTTGACCCTGAACCAGGCTATTCTGGACTTTGCCAAAGCCAACGGCATTGAACTCAATATCGTGCAAAAGGCCGATAATATTTTATTTAATATCAACTCGATCGGAATGGGCCTAGGCTGTACCATTTTGCCTGGCTATATTGCACCACTAACCATGGATAATACCGTGATTCGTCCGCTGGACGTGGAGTTGCCCTATTTAGACCTGTATGTCAGCTACCATAAAAACAACAAATCCTATGTCGTGAGCAAATTTCTTGAGCTTTTGACCCGTGTGTTCTATCTGGATATTAACCGTAGCGAACAAAATTAATCCTATTTCTTCCCTGCATTAGGCATATTCCATTCAACTTATGATAGGCATGTGCTTTTTTTGTTTTATTATTTTATGCTTAAGAATCCATTTTTAATTCTATTTTATAATAAAGAATCTATTTCTGGCGCTTAAATTTGTCACTTGCCCTTGACCCAAATTGTGTATTTTTAGCTCTAAATGTACTGCATTTACCACTTAAGTCTAATAAAGTTTCATTCGGATTTTTCTCAGTTTAAATAGCTCAAACCTATAAAAATTATTAGATTTTTATATTTATTCAAATAAATGAGAATCAAACTCACTTAGGTGCGCTACCTTAAATATTTCCGATATAAAAAAGGATGACCAAAGCCATCCTTTTTTAAAACTGTATCAAACTTATTTTACGCCGTGAACAGCCAGGTAGTTTTTGATCACAGTGTTGAACTCATCTGCTTTTTCAACTTGAGACCAGTGACCGCATTGGCTGAAGATATGTGCATCAGCATTTGGCACGATGTTCAGGATGTCCCAAGTACGAGAAACCGGAATCACCACGTCTTGCGTACCATGAATCAATAGTACAGGCACAGTAATGTCTTTCATTTTTTCGAAGTCTAATGGGAATTCGAAACGGTCACGGTCACGTGCGCCAACCACATCCATTAAACGATTTGATGCATAGTCATTTGCAGCAGAAGCAAAACGTACTTTTACCAGTTCATCAGTAATTAGATCTTTATTTACGACAAACATAGAAAGAGTTTTCTTGATCCCTTCTTCTGTAAGAACTGGGTTTGCGTGAGCTTTAAGTGCAGCTGTCTGTTTCGCACCACCTGTACCCATAGACACGATACCCAAAATACGATCTGGATAATCCAGTGCCATCTGGAATGCTAACCAACCACCCAGAGAGTTACCCACCAACCAGGTTTTTTCGATACCCAAAGCGTCTAGCGTACGGATCGCATGATCTACCCAGGCACGGATACCATATTCAGTACCCGGTGCAACTACAGTCTGGCCATAACCAATGGTATCAATCGCGATACAACGCGCCTGCTCACCAATTTGTGGCAGGTTTAACCACCAGTTTGCCGCAGCCGATACACCTGTACCTGAACCGTGTAAAAATAGAATAGGCGTACCTTCACCAATTTCGTGGTAATGGGTCAACTCGCCTTCAGCGGTTTCAATCCATTTGTCTTCTAAGCCAAAGAATGGATCTGTTTGATAGTCAGGGATTTGAACAGTGCTCATATTGCTTCCTCTTACAGTCTTTCGCTTGCGTGTCCCTCTATTTTCAAGAATTCGACGTCAAGTTGACTCATTAAAATGACTTGTGTACACCCTTATATTAACCGCTCAACCGCAGCAAACTGATACAAAATTACGATTGCACCCTACAAAATAGATATAATTTAAGTGTTTGTTTTATATATTTTTTATAAATTAAACCCTACATAAACTAAGGTTTTAACTGCATTCTTAAACCAAAAAGCAGCCAGAAGACTGACTGCTTTTAAAATATAGGGGTATTAGAATTTATGGGTATAAGTGGTGGCGACACGGTATTCTTGCAGGTCTGGTTTTGCTGGATTGGCAAAATTCACATCAATATACATCGCCTGTACACCCAAACCTTTTAATTTACCTTCTGGCACAGTGTAGTTCACGATGGCATTCACTTCATCCGTATTGAAGTTCTGACCTTGATACGCCCCAGTACCTTTCTGATCATAACCTTTGAAATATACTGCTGTTGCGTTTAGGCCTTTTGCACCCATTTCAGAGAAGTCATAGCCATAAGAAACACTCCATGACTTTTCTTCTGGTGCGGTAAAGGTCGCTACCCCCCAGTTCGCCAGATAAGGCTGTGGCACCCAGCCACCCAATGTCGGGAATGCGCTATCACCAAACATTTGCTGGTAACCTACACCTACGCTATGTGAACCATGATTCACTTTTGCAGCGACAGACACAGCCTGGTTATCGATCTCACCATACAGCTTGTCACCTGACTCCGAGTTATCGAAGTAACGAATGTGGCTATCTAATTTGGTTTTTTCACCAAGCGCAGTTTTATAATTCACACCCAGATAATGCTGTTGGTAAATGTCTTGAACATCGGCATACCAGTAGCTCGCCCCTACTTCTTTAGTAAGCTGGTGGTCTACACCCGCAATCCACATGCCATCAGCTTCAGCACCCGTATCATAGAAACTTGGTGGAGCAAATTTAGTTAAGTCACGGAACTGGTTGTCATAACGGTTGTTAATACCATCAATATACGCCAGAGTTAACTTGGTATCCTTAAGGTCTTTAGACTCTAACCAAGCGCCACTATAAGTCGTTAATAACTGACGGGATGGATCGAATACCAAGACTGGAGATACAGGCAATAACTCGCCGACTTTCAGCTCAGTTTGTGAAACTTTGGCTTTTAAGGTCGCGCCGACTTTACCGAAATGATCTTTTGATTCTTTGCCATCGTGCGGTAAAACCCAGTCCGGATTTTTATCATGGCCGTTGAGTTTGACTGCATGTTGCACCAGTACATCAGCACCAACCTGCACACCACCACCGATATCGTGATAACCGGACTTGGCATCCAGAGTCACCCCTTGTGACCAAGAACCCCAGTTACGTGATGAATAGTCATCTTGATACTGACGGTCTAGATAAAAGTTTTTAAATTTGAGTTGAACATTGCTGTCGTCAATAAAGTCTGCATTCGTTGCAGTTGTCCCTAAAGTTGCTGTCGCAGCAAGCATTGCGATCCATAAATTGTGACGACGCATGATGAGTTCCCCATTCAGCTGATAAAATCCATGCAGCCATCATGCGCAAGTCGGTTTAAATAAAAAATCCGACCACAGTATTAAACTTTTGCTCTTTTAGCTCTTCATATTCCAAGCCCAGATTTAAGCGCTCAATCTCTTAGATTTTAAACCGATTAAAGAAAATAAAAATTTGACCGGATATTTAATTTATTTTTTTGTTTTCTCTATTAATAAGCGCAATTTTTTTTAAAATATTGAGCCACTATTTTTTATTTATCGTTTTTATGTTTAAGGAAAAAATTAAACTAAAATAATCTTCACATAACACTATAACTAAAATATCTGAGATCAGAGTTTTATTATATTATTAAATCTACTTCATAATAAAAAAGCATCCGAATCGGATGCTTTTTTATTGGACTTATTTTAATACCACGGCATTAAAAATTAAGCTTGTAACTCACGCGCTTTAGACATGGTTAATGCCAGGTCTTCAATCATGTCTTCCTGACCACCTACCGTACCACGGCGACCAAGTTCCATCAGGATTTCACGCGCAGATACGCCATATTTCGCTTCAGCGCGTTTAGCAAATAACAGGAATGACGAGTAAACACCCGCATAACCTAAAGTTGCCGCATCACGGTCGGCACGAATCGGGTTGTGCATCATTGGAATCACTAGATCTTCAGCAACGTCTTGCACTTTGAACAAGTCAACGCCAGTGTCCATACCCATACGGTTTGCCACAGCGATAAACAGCTCAAGTGGTGTGTTACCAGCGCCAGCACCAAGACCAGCAGATGCCAAGTCAACACGTACTGCACCTGCTTGAACAGCAGCAACAGTATTCGATACACCCATACCTAAGTTGTGGTGACCGTGGAAACCAAGCTCAATGCTTGGGTCCAAGTGTTGACGTAAGTGACCTACGCGATCAATAACGTCTTGAGGAAGCATATAACCTGCTGAATCTGTCACATAGATACAGTTTGCACCGTAAGACACCATCTTGTTTGCTTCTTCAAGCAATTTTTCAGGTGTTGCCATGTGCGCAAGCATCAAGAAGCCCACAGTGTCCATGTCTAGTTTACGTGCAGCGGTGATGTGCTGTTCAGAACAATCCGCTTCAGTACAATGCGTCGCCACACGAATAGTAGAAACACCAATTTCATGTGCCATTTTCAAATGGTCAACCGTACCGATACCAGGAAGAAGCAATGCAGAAATTTTTGCATTTTTCATACGTGGCACAACAGCAGACAAATATTCTTCATCTGTTGCAGCAGCAAAACCGTAGTTCACTGATGAACCGCCCAGGCCGTCACCGTGCGTTACTTCAATTAAAGGTACGCCTGCATCATCAAGTGCGGTTGAAATTGCAATCATTTGCTCAACAGTCGTTTGATGGCGCTGCGGGTGCATACCATCACGCAAAGTCATATCATGAACAATAATCTTAGACATTTTGGTATTCCTTTAAGCTTCAGCGATGTTGAACACGTGTTCTGCGAACATTTCTGCAGTACGTGCAGCTGCTGCAGTCATAATATCCAGGTTGCCTGCGTATTTCGGCAGGAAGTCACCCAGACCTTCAACTTCCAAGTAAATTGATACACGGTTGCCATCAAATACAGGACCATTTACAAGCTTGTAACCTGGTACGTATTTTTGAACTTCCTTGATCATGGCATGTACAGATTCAGTAATCGCAGCTTGATCCGGCTCACCTTCAACCAAGCAATGTACTGTGTCACGCATCATTAAAGGTGGCTCAGCCAGGTTAATGATAATGATCGCTTTACCCTGTTTCGCACCGCCGACTTTCTCAATGGCACCCGCAGTGGTACGTGTGAATTCGTCGATGTTTTTACGCGTACCAGGACCTACAGATTTGGTCGATACAGTTGCAATGATCTCACCATACTCAACTGGTTGAACGCGAGAAACAGCAGCCACCATCGGAATCGTTGCCTGACCGCCACATGTCACCATGTTCACGTTTGGTACTTCGCCCGCTTGTAGCAATGTTTCAAGGTTGACTGGTGGTACGCAAAATGGACCAATCGCAGCAGGCGTTAAGTCAATCATGAGCACGCCAAGTTCATTCAGCTTGCAGCTGTTTTCAGCATGGACATAGGCAGAAGTTGCGTCGAATGCAATTTTGATGTCATCAGCAATCACATGAGGAAGAAGACCATCAACGCCTTCAGCTGTGGTTTTTAAACCCATTTTCGCAGCACGCGCCAAACCTTCAGAAGTCGGGTCAATCCCCACCATCCATACCGGCTCTAACCATTCGCTACGTTGTAATTTATAAAGCAAATCAGTACCAATATTCCCTGGACCGATCATTGCACATTTAATCTTTTTCATGAATGTACTCTCTTGGAATCTTGATTATTCAGCAGCGAATGCAGCGGTTACTGAACCGAAGCCTTCAATTTCAACCTTGAATTCATCACCTGGTTGCGCCACAACCATTGGACCTAAAGCACCCGTCAAGATGATGTCACCTTTTAACAGCGGACGACCACGGCGTACCATTTCATCAGCCAGCCAAACAGCAGCATTCAATGGGTTTGCCAGACATGCTTTACCCACGCCTTGAGACACGACTTCTTCACCACGCGTCATCACCATCTTGCAGTTCACCAGATCAAGATTCTCTAATTTAACCGGCTGAGAACCCAAGACAAATGCAGCAGAAGATGCGTTATCTGCTACAGTATCAATCAGGCTGATTTTCCAGTTTTCGATACGGCTATCGACCACTTCAATTGCAGGCAATGCATAATCAGTTGCGCTGATAATGTCTGCATAGGTGTGTTTTTCTTTGGTTAAATCCTGGTTAATCACCAATGCGATTTCTGCTTCAACTTTCGGCTGAATCAGAAGGCCAGCTGGAATTGCTTCACCATCGCCATAGGCCATGTCGGCAAATAACATACCGAAATCCGGCTGATCTACACCCAGTTGCGCTTGAACGACTTTAGACGTCAAACCAATTTTACGACCCACCAGACGGCGACCTTCAGACAAAGCACGCTCGGTATTCACTTCCTGAACGGCATAGGCGATATCTACGTCAGTACTTTCACCGCCAAGTTCCGGGCGAATCGGTGCAATCGCAGTTTGTGATAATTCAGCGCTACGAAGTGCTTGTGCAACTGATTCAACAACAGCAGAATTCGACATCAATGTTTCCTTAAACTGCAAAAATTAGGCTTATGCCGGCATCTAAGAGGGACAGAAAATATGAAAATGATCAGGCTGATCATCCGCATGGACTGCCTTTCTCAGAGCGAGCATAGGAATAAACAGTTTTAGGATGGGAAAAATCCGGCATTTGTGCCAATAGTTATTTTATTTTTTGCTATAGCTATTATCTATAAGAATAATTTATAAAAAATTAAATAAAACAAAATCTTATTGTTTAAAACACATCGTTATTTAGCAAAATAACTGCCATAACATGACCGAATAAAATCAGTACAATTACGACTTTAGACTAAAAGATAAGAACCAGCGCTTAAATCTGCAGCATTCCCCAGCCAATTTAAACCGAGGAAATACTTGTTTTTCATTACAACCAAGATAATGGATTAAACTGCTTGTTTCCATTGGACTTTAGCCAACAATGCGCTATGCAAAGCAGCCACATCATCCACGATACAGACTGGATTAAATTGTGCTAAAAGTTCAGGCGCATGTACGCCATAACTTACGCCAACACTTGGCATGGCAATATTTTTCGCCATTTCCAGATCATAAGACGTATCACCGACCATAATCGCATGATCAGCCTGCACACCGGTTTCTGCCAGAATTTCTTCTAACATGAGTGGATGAGGTTTAGAACGGGTTTCGCTGGCTGCGCGCGTACTCACAAACAGCTCTTCACTGTTCGTCTGTTTTAATACACGATCCAGACCTTTACGGCTTTTCCCTGTGGCTACTGCCAGCTTCACGCCTTGCTGCTGTAAATCTGCGAGCATGTACGCTACGCCTTCAAACCAGGAATCTCCTGATGAGTTGGCAACATAATGATCGGAATAAGCCTGCAAAATATCCGTATGTAATTCTGGTACGGTTGGGAATAAACGCTGTGCAACTTCAGGTAAACCCAGTCCAATAATACTTTTCGCATCTGCATCCGTTAACGGCTGCTGAAACTGCTGTGCGGCAAACTGCAAACTCGCCACGATTTGACCGACTGAATCAAATAAAGTGCCATCCCAATCGAAAATGACCAATTTTACAGGTGAGTTCATAAAAGATTTCCTAGATTTTATTCGGTGTTTGACAAAACTTTGAGAGACTAGTGTTCTTCACCTCACCCCAACCCTCTCCTAAAAGGAGAGAGAGAGATCCAATACTGAATAACTGACAGTCAAATTTATATGATGACACTTGATAGAATCAAAACTATTCAAAAAGATCTGAGACAGATTCCCACTTCTAATTAGGAGAGAGAAAACATTTTTTCTTCGTACATAATGCTTCTAAACATTAAAATACTAGCTTCACGTAATCTGAGCAAATGACAGAAGATTTTACGTGATGTCCCCCCTCTCCTTTTTAAAGGAAAGGGCTAATGCCTAAAATCTTCCCTAGCCCCTCTTTACGAAAGAGGGGAATTCCCTCCTTTTTCAAAGGAGGGTGAGGGTGGATTGAATTTATTAAAAGAAAAAAATAATTCCTTACTGAGCAGCTGGTTTATCCGCTTTCTGCGCTCTTAACTGCGCCACCAGACTCTGCATATCTTCTGGCAATGGTGCTTCAATTGCTGGATAGCCCGGAATGTCCAGACGCATTGCATGTAAACACAAACGGCGTGGTTTTGGCCCACGATATTCTGTTTCATGCCCATACTTTTCATCGCCTACTAACGGATGGCCAATACTCAAACCATGAACACGAATCTGATGGGTACGACCAGAAAGCGGAGATGCATACACCAGTGTGGCATGCATAAAACGTTCCTGCACATTCCACTGGGTTTTAGACTCTTTACCTTCTTTCGGGGACACACAGACACGACGTTCACCATTGGCCAGCTCATAACGATGTAAAGGTGCATCAATCAGCTGTTTATCCAGACTGACCTGCCCTTTTACCACAGCCGCATAGGTTTTTTTGATTTTATGTTCACGTAACATATCTTGTAATGTTTTCAACACGCTACGCTTTTTAGAAATCATCACCAAACCGGAAGTATCACGGTCAATCCGGTGAATCAGTTCCAGATACTTTTTACCAGTCGCTGCACGCAAGCCTTCAATCAGGCCATAGGCCACACCGCTACCACCATGCACAGCAATCCCGGAAGGTTTATTCACGACCATCAAACCTTCATCTTCATAAATCACACGGGCCAATAAGCCTTGTGCCACTTTGTCGGAAACAGGTGCAGCAGATTCATCTTTTTGTTCATAGCGAATCGGCGCAACGCGAATCTGGTCACCGATTGCGAGTTTGGTTTCTGCTTTAATGCGTTTTTTATTGACGCGAACCTGGCCTTCACGAATCAGACGATAGATACGGCTTTTTGGCACACCTTTCAGACGACTAAACAGGAAATTATCGATGCGTTGTCCATCTTGATGTTCATCCACTTCAAACCAAGTGACGTTTTGCCATTGTTGCGTAGAATTCATACAGTTACTATGACCCAAAAAATACTAAAATTGATTAAAAACTGATCACTTAGGTTATGCTTTACACAAGAAACATAAGCTTAGCCCATAGGCAGATGATGCAAGGTTTGATATAGTCAGCGCACGGAAACCATCGTTTGTGAGTAAAAGTTGAATCATTTCAGATTTTTCTGAACTTGATTGTTCAATTAAAGACTCACATGATACGGGAAGGTCCCCAAAGAATTATGCCACGCCGAAGGCTTATTATATCGGCAAACAAAGCAAACTGTTGCGTTTAATTGTACCTCAGGTACATAAATCAGTTTGTCTTAAAAAATATGTCGCCAACTTTGTTGGTTTTTAAACGTAAACTGATACACATCAGATTAGTCGCAACCTGAAGACGACTTCAGGCTACAGCGTTGATGCATTGGATCTGCACAGTTTGTAAAGATACGACGACAATTCCGTATCAAGACACTTTCTATAAAGAAGGGATGATCTTCGAGCAATGTGACAGTGAAAGTTACACACATCCAATGCACCGCTCGTCCGCCAGTGAAGCGTTCAGGTGACTTTAATCCGTTTAAAGATTGAAGCCGTATTGCCATCATCAATACGTGAATCAAAAACCGAAGCCCATCTATATTAAATAGAGCTCGGTCATAAAAGACTCAAACCACAATGAAATTCATTGCAGATTTGAGCCATTGATCCGTGATGTGTGATGTTCGCTACGTGTATAGCGATTTTTTGCTGTGTATCACTATAAGGTGTTACACCCATGAAACGTATGTTGATTAATGCAACACATGCCGAAGAAATTCGCGTTGCACTTGTCACTGGTCAGCGTCTTTACGATTTTGATTTAGAAAATCGTACCCGTGAACAAAAAAAATCCAATATCTACAAAGGTCACGTGACTCGCGTTGAACCTTCTTTAGAAGCTGTATTCGTTGAATACGGTGCAGGTCGCCAAGGCTTCCTGTCAATGCGTGAAATCGCGAATTCATATTACAAAGCCGACCCTCGCCAAACTTCAAATATCCGTGAACTGATCACTGAAGGTACCGAGCTTCTGGTTCAGGTGGAAAAAGAAGAGCGTGGCAATAAAGGCGCTGCCCTGTCTACTTTTATCTCACTTGCTGGCCGTTATTTGGTCTTGATGCCAAACAACCCTAAAGGTGGTGGTATCAGCCGTCAGATTTCTGGTTCAGTGCGTGAAGAACTGAAAGAAATGCTGGCAACACTGAACGTGCCACGTGGTATGAGTGTGATTGTGCGTACTGCCGGGATCGGTCGTTCACAAGAAGAATTGCAACTCGACTTACAGCACTTGTTAGACCTTTGGGCACAAATCCAGAGCACTGCAAGTTCAGGTCCATCGCCAATGTTGGTACATCAGGAAGCGGGCGTAGTGACACGTGCCATTCGTGACTACCTGCGTGATGATGTTGCTGAAATCCTGATTGACTCAGAACAAGCCTATAACGAAGCCTATAACTTCGTAAAAGCGGTAATGCCACGTCAGTTAGAAAAACTGAAAACTTATACCTTAAATGAACCTTTATTCGCGCATTTCGCGATTGAAAGTCAAATTCAAACCGCTTATGAACGTGAAGTAAAATTGCCTTCTGGCGGTTCGATCGTGATCGACCAAACTGAAGCTTTAGTGTCAATTGACATTAACTCAGCAAAATCGACTCGCGGTAGCGACGTTGAAGACACCGCGTTGAACACCAACATTGAAGCGGCAGAAGAAATCGCGCGCCAATTACGTTTACGCGATATCGGTGGCCTGGTGGTGATCGACTTTATCGACATGACCAAAGACCGCAACCAGCGTATGGTGGAAGCGAAGCTACGCGAAGCTACGCAAAGTGACCGTGCCCGTATTCAGTTCGGTCAATTGTCACGTTTTGGTTTGATGGAAATGAGCCGTCAACGTCTGCGTCCTTCTCTTGAAGAAGCGACTGGCTACGTTTGCCCACGCTGTCATGGCACCGGTATGGTCCGTGATCTTCGTTCTTTATCACTTTCGATTATGCGTAAAGTGGAAGAAATCGCGCTACGTGAACGTCATGGTGAAGTTCAAGTCGAAGTTCCAGTCGAAATTGCTGCCTTCTTATTGAATGAAAAACGTCACACCTTGGTGTATTTAGAACAGACTTCAAATGTACGTGTGACTGTGTTGCCTCACCCGCATCTGGAAACACCGCATTATGAAATCACTTATAATGCCGAAGGCTTTGCACCAACCAGCTATGAACGTACTGAAGCAACTCGTTCAAGTGAAAAAGAGTTGGGCTATGAGTCATCTGAATGGCATTTAGAAGAAGAACAACATACGCATGCTGCTGCACCAGCGCCTGCTCAACAGCAAAACAACGGCAGAAACAATAAACGCCGTAACCAGCAAAACCAAAATGCACAGCAAGTACCTGTTGCGCAACAAGCCCAAGCACAAGTTGCTGCTCCTGCATCTAGCCCATGCGCATGGTTAGAAAACCTGTTTGTTCAAAAACAGGCTGCGACTGTTGATCAATCGCGTACTGCCAACAATGCAGCTGCAGCAATTGAACAAATGATCAATGGCGGTGCGGTGAGCCGTGGTCAGTTCGGTCAATTGTCTGCACCAGTGGCACAACCTGCTCCACAGCAAGTGTCTCAACCTGCTGCTCCGGCAAGCAGCAATGCTTACCTGGCACCATCGACTGTAGCGCAAAAACAGGAACGTGATGCTGAAAAACCGGCAGAGCGTGATGAAAGAGCACCACGTCATAACAACAAAAAACCACGCAATCCGAAGCACAAAGAACCGCGTGAGCAGGTTCAGTCTGAAGCTTCCGCTCCTCAGCAACATCAGGTGCATGAAGAAGTGGTTCAGGTATCTCGTCAAGAACAACGTCATGAAGCACGTGAAAACAAGCGTAATTCTCGCCGTCAGCATCATAACGAGCCATCTCAGCAAAATGATGTTCAAAACAATGAACAACAGCCACAACAGGCAATGCCACGTCGTGACCGCCGTAACCAGCCACGTCAGGAACGTCCAAATCGCCACCGCGATCCAAGCGTACTGAATGAGCAAGCTCAACAAGTAGCACCTGCAGTCGTTGAAGCGCCAGCAGTCAATGACAAGCAGCTTCGTGTTGAGTTGGTCGATGCACCACGTCAAGACGTGATGCCAACAGCCATGGTCGTGAATATTGACCAGGCGAAAAGCGAAATCGTGGCATTGAATGACAATGCTGCAGTTGTAACGCCAACGGTTGAAGTGACTGCACCGGCAGATGCGCCAGTTGAAGAAGCCGCTGCTGAAAATGTAGTGGAAGCTGCACTGACAGCCCCTGTTGAAGAAATTGTGCCAGCTGAAGAATCAAGTGCTGAAAAACCACGTGCCAGCAACGATCCGCGTCAGCGTCGTCGTCAGCAGCGTGAAGGACAGCCTCAACAGGCTACAGTTCAGAAATTGACTCCGTCACAAGTACCAACTTTGGGTCAGTTCACTATTGGTAGCCTGATTCGCCATGTTTATGGTGAAGACTGCTCCGTACTGATTGAACAGTTTGGTTTATTGCCAACCTTCAACCGTGCTCTAGAGAAGTTCACAAAAGAGTACAACGCGAGTCTGGTGGCTGCAGCAACGCCTGCCACAGAGAAAAAACCGGTCACCCGTGATGTTCAAGTGACCGTAGCCAAGGTTGAAGCAGAGCCTGCTCCAGTTCTGGACCTGACTCCACCAAAACCGGTGTCGGACAAACGTGTCGCAAACGATCCACGTGAGCGTCGCCGTCTGGCTAAGCAGGCTGCAGAACAGGCCCTACAACAAGCCAAGCAACAGGCCAAAGTAGAAACAGCTCCGGCAATTGAAACTGCGCCAGAAGCACCTGTAGCAGCAGAAGCGCAAGCAGAGTCTGCTGAAGCAGCAGCAACTGAAACTCCAGTAGCCACTGAAATCGCTATTGAAGAAACCGTAAATGCTCAGCCAGCTGAACAAGCGACTGAAACGACGGCACCAGTAGATGCAGCTCCTGCAGAAGAGACTCCAGTCACTGAAGCTCAACCTGAAGATGCTGCGCCAGTTGAAGCAAATGCTGAATCAGAAGCTCCTGTTACAGAAGCCCAGGATCAGGCCGAAGTAACAACAGAGGACACTGAAGCCAGCGAAGCTGAAAAAGCGGAGAAGCAAGCTGCTCGTCCACGTCGTCCACGTGGTCGTCCACCGAAAAAAGCCAATACTGCAACTGAATCATAATTTGCTCAATTGCAGTCATCTAAAAAAACCTAGTCATTTCGATGACTAGGTTTTTTTTGCTAGATTTAGTCAGAATAGGTTGATTGCACTAGTGTTTTAACGCTAAAAGATGGATAGCTCGTCTACTGTATATAAATTGAACGTATCGGATACGAAAAATAAATAGGATTCTCATGACCCAAATGAAACCACACGATCTGATTGGGATTGCAGATGTCGCTGCCAAAATCCCGGCTTTCTTGACCAAAGTGCCCAATTTGCTCACTGGTCTAAGACAGGCATATTTACGTACTCCGAACACACCGGCCGGCTTGGGTCTGGCTTTTGAAAAAGCAACCAAGCGAAACCCGGAAGGCATTGCCTTGCGTTTTGAAGAGCAAAGCTATAGCTATACTGCTCTCAATGCCTGGGCCAACCAGATTGCCCATTTCTATCTATCCTTGGGCGCCAAGAAAGGTGATGTAGTTGCCGTGATGGTCGAGAACCGCCCTGAGCTGATTGCTAGCGTGATTGGTCTGGCTAAACTGGGTGTGACCACCGCCTTGGTGAATACCTCTCAAGTCGGCAAGGTGCTGACGCACAGTATCAATCTGGTCAAACCGATTGCCCTGATTGTGGGTGAAGAGTGTCGTCATGCAGTCAACGAGATTCGTAATGACCTGAATATTAGCAGTGACCGCCTGCACTGGTTTGCAGATCAAAACACTCAAGCCGATCCGGGTCAGGCGCCTGAAGGCTTTATCAACCTGGCTGAAAAAACCGATCTTGCTCCCAAATTCAATCCATCAACTACTCATTCGGTACAGGGCAAAGACGGGCTGTTCTATATTTACACCTCGGGCACCACGGGTCTACCTAAAGCGGTGATCTTTACCAATGGTCGCTGGACGCTGGCTTATGGCACCTATGGGCATGTGCTGAATCTCAATAAAGATGATGTGATGTACTGTACCCTGCCGCTTTATCATGCCACAGGCATGGTGGTGTGCTGGTGCGGTGTCATTGCAGGGAGCAGCACCCTGGCGATTCGGCGTAAATTTTCGACCTCTTCTTTCTGGAAGGATGTGCAAAAATTTGATGCCTCTGCGATTGGTTATGTCGGTGAGTTGTGCCGCTATCTGATGGATGCTCCCCCATCTGAACTGGAAAAAGGTCACCGCGTGACTAAGATGATTGGGAATGGCATGCGCCCAAATATCTGGGATAAATTTAAATCCCGTTTTGGCATTCAGGAAGTGCTGGAACTGTATGCCTCTAGTGAAGGCAATGTCGGTTTTAGCAATATTTTCAATTTTGACAATACCGTCGGTTTCTCACCCACACCGTATGCGATTATTGCCTTTGATAAAGATAAAAATGAGCCGGTGCGGGATACTAAAGGCCGTTGCAAACGAGTGAAAAAAGGCGAAACCGGTTTACTGATTGGTAAAATCACCCGCCGTTCACCTTTTGATGGTTATACCGACCCGGAAAAAAACAAGTCAGTCATTATGCACGACGTATTTACCACAGGTGATGCTTATTTCAATACCGGAGATCTGGTGCGTAATATCGGCTTCCGTCATGCGCAGTTTGTCGATCGTTTAGGCGATACTTTCCGCTGGAAAGGTGAAAATGTTTCCACCACTGAAGTGGAAAATATGCTGACTGAGTATGACAAAATCGTTGAAGCAGTGGTCTATGGCGTGGAAATTCCCAATACCAATGGTCGTGCCGGTATGGCCGCGATTACCCTGCAACCCGATGTAAAATTGGATGATGCAGATTTAGCAGCCATGGCCGCTTGCTTTAAAAAATGCTTGCCGGCTTATGCGACACCGGTATTTTTACGTATACAACAGCAGGTTGAAACTACAGGTACCTTTAAATACCAGAAAAATAAATTGAAAGAGCAAGCATTTGATCCGAGTAAAACCGATGAACGCTTGCTGGTATTATTGCCAAGTGCAACGGCATATTCTGAGCTCACCGCAGAGATTTTTGCCAATATACAGGCCTATCAATATCGCTTCTAAGTACTGAAGTTGCCTATTTTTTGTTTAGATAAAGCATAATTGTTGTATTTATAATCAAACATGGGCAACTTTGTTATTTTTTGCTTGCGCTGAAATGAGATCTTGCTACAATACGCTCCATCAAACAAAGTGGTGCTTTAAGCTATTTAGCTTGACTTGCACTGCACATTCAAACCTGGTTTGAATGATGGTTCAGGGTCGTTAGCTCAGCTGGTAGAGCAGCGGACTTTTAATCCGTTGGTCCCGCGTTCGAATCGCGGACGACCCACCACTTATTTGATATTCCTTGATGGGTCGTTAGCTCAGCTGGTAGAGCAGCGGACTTTTAATCCGTTGGTCCCGCGTTCGAATCGCGGACGACCCACCATCTTCCGAAAGGATCACGTAAAAGTACACCACACTCTTGCGTCATAAAAATGGTCATCATTTTTATTCCTCAGGGTCGTTAGCTCAGCTGGTAGAGCAGCGGACTTTTAATCCGTTGGTCCCGCGTTCGAATCGCGGACGACCCACCATTCTTTCCTTAGAATGTTTCTCTAATTCCCCTCATGATATTTTAATTAAATTGCGATGTTTTGGTCGTGTATTTCTGCGCCTAGATTTTATGCTCACGCGTTCCCACCACTCGCCTTTATTGTCTAATCTAAATCATATTTGAATTAAGCTTTCGACCAGATCAGCCGATTTTTATCGGGCATTATTTTTGAATATGAAAGGATGTGTCTTTGACCAGTTCATAGGCTTTTGAAGGTGCCGGATAACCGCGATCAAATAATTCCCGGTTGGTTCTTTCCTTTTCACTATAGATTTTTTCCAGATTCATGACTAAGTGATTTGAATCTTTAATCTTATAGTAAAAGCTCGCCCCTTCTTTGCGATTCACCACCACATCGGTACGTTCCGGATTGATAAACCAGCGGTCTTTACGGTAGGTGATATTGTGAGCCGTGCTGTTTTTGGTATTATCAATAAATACTTTGCCATACTGTAAAATACTGCGATGCACCGTACCGTCCGGCATTAGAGTCAAAATAAATTCTGCCTTACCTTCAGTACAAGGCGCAAAGCGGCCATCACAGTCGATTTCAGTATGATAGCGACCTATAAACACCTTGGCATCCTCTGGTACAGTTGCCGGGTTTAAATCTGCTTCTACCGGAACAGTCGCCTGCCCTGCGACCTGAGTTAAGGATTTGGCGCTGACAGTCACCACATCGGCCTTCGTATTGGCAGCGGAAATTTTAACGCCCTCTTCTGAGGTCGCCTGACCTTCCTGTTCAGGTTTGACTTGCTGCTGATCACAAGCCTGCAAAATCACCATACTCCCCAACACCAGGCTACATTTAAAAAAACTGCTTAATGTACAACGTGATACATCCAATTTCATTTTTAACAAACCTAAATAGGAAACATGGCGAGCAAAAAGCACCCAGCAAAGCTGATGAACTTTACACAAGAGTTCAATAGAATTTTCACTATGTTAGTAGCTCTTAGATCTGGTTTTAATCTTTATTAACATTACTTAACGATTTTATTTGTAATCAGCACTTTAAAAAGTTTAAGTAAACTCCATTTCTTTAAGTATGGATCCATTTTAGGATTCAAACTTATTTTTAATCAGGAGATTTTAATGGCCAATGTTGGTTTATATCGCTCTAACCGCTCAAACATGATTGCAGGTGTAATGGGTGGTATTGCTGAACGTTTTGGTTGGAACGCAAATTTATTACGTCTGATTTTTGTGGTGATTTCAATCATGAGTGCCGCATTCCCGGGTATTTTGGTCTATCTGGTGTTGTGGTTAATCATGCCGAAAAAACAGTACAGAATTGATCATGACAGCGTTCATCAACCTCAGGGCTATCAAAATCCTGTGCGTACAGTGAATCAGGATAAACGCTATTAAGCTGTACAGTCATTTTTAACAAGCGTTCTTAACCAGTTTCATCGCAGAGCTTCCTCTTTCACCCCGGTTAAATGGGATGAAATTTTGATGCCACGGTAATTTCCCCAAGTTATCGTGGCTTTTTTTTGCCTATATTTTTTGTTATTTCTTTGCTGTATTACAGCTTTTCACTTTCTTTCTCAGTTGAATTCACGATAAGTTCAAGATTCCAATTTTTGAAATGGATTTCACATGACTCAGGCAGAATGGATGATGCTGTGGCTCTGTGCCGTCGCAGCCCTGCTGCATGGTTTAAGCGGCTTTGGCTTTCCTATGATGAGTACGGCTGTTCTGTCCAGCGCATATCCGCTTAGCATCGCGGTTACCCTTGTCATTCTGCCCTGTCTGCTGCTGAATCTGATCATGCTGAATGCTGACCCTGCGCATAGCCTGTTGAATAGTATTGGCTATTATATAAAACGTTATTGGCCATTAATGCTTAGTAGCCTAGTCGGCAGTGTACTCGGGGTCAAGCTATTACTTTGGCTAAATGAGGCTTATTTAAAACTGTTATTGGGTCTGGTAATTATATTTTATGTCTTGGACCAGTTACGGGCACGCCCCTTACAAGTTAGTCCGCATATTTCCAGCATGCTCTGTTTTGGTTTACTGGCCGGCATTATTGGAGGTGCAACCAATGCCATGGCACCTTTTCTGATGATGTATCTGATGAGTTGCCAACTCTCTAAAACAGATATTGTCATTATCAGTAATCTCAATTTCATTGCCGGTAAACTGATCCAGCTGGTTTTACTGTTTCCAATTCTGATCACACTGGAAACCCATCAACAGCATATTCTGATCGGGATCAGCTTATTCGCCCTTGCTGGTGTCTGGATTGGAGGCAAAATACGCCATCGTTTATCTCAGCAACACTTCAAATGGATTGTCTTGGCTTTACTTTTCGGCTTGGGCCTGTATGCCTTCTGGCAAAGTACTGGATTATTGCAACAATCTGGTTATAGTATCTTTAAATAGGATATTTTTTAAGCAAAACAAAATTACAAATTTAAAGCTAATATAAAAAATGATGTAAATAAAAATCTTGCAAGGAGAGCATATGACTCAGACCAACCTAGCTACCCCGACCAATGCCATGCCCAAAGGGCTGCTTAAAGGCTGGATTCTTATTTTTGTCGCAGCCATTGTAGCCTATGGCTTATATCTTTACCTGCCCTATGACCAGAATGCCAATAAAGGACTGGCACTTTTAGCCTTTATCGGTATTTTATGGCTGACTGAAGCCATTCATATCACGATTACAGCTTTACTCGTCCCTGTGATGGCAGTATTACTGGCCATGCCAATGGCCTCTGGTGAAGAACTGGTTCCGATTACCACGCAAGCCGCTTTGGCCACTTTTGCCGATCCTGTCATTTTCCTGTTTTTTGGTGGTTTTGCGCTGGCAACGGCGTTGCATATCCAGAAACTGGACCGGAAAATTGCCATGTGGATCATCTCCATGTCCAGAGGGCATCTGGGCATTTCTGTACTGGCGATTTTTGTGGTGACGGCGCTGCTGTCCATGTGGATTTCCAATACGGCGACTGCTGCCATGATGCTGCCTTTGGCCTTAGGCTTGCTTTCACATATGGATGTCAGCAAGGATCGTAAAACTTTTGTCTTTATCCTGCTCGGCATTGCCTATTCGGCCAGTATTGGCGGACTGGGCACCATGGTCGGTTCCCCTCCGAATGCCATTGCCGCCAAGGCCCTCGGCTATGATTTTGCCGACTGGATGAAAATCGGCTTGCCGATGATGTTCATTATTCTTCCTGCCATGCTGGTCAGTTTATATCTGGTACTACGTCCAAAACTGAATCATAAAATACAATTTGCGACCGAAGATATTCCTTGGACCAGAACCCGTATAGCCACCATGATCCTCTTTCTTTGTACTGCAATTGCCTGGATTTTCAGTAAAAAATTCACTGAAATTTTTGGTATTTCCCAGCCGGATACCTGGATTGCAATTTCGGCTGCCTGTATGGTTGTGATTCTGGGTACCGCAAGCTGGAAACAGATTGCAGAAAATACTGATTGGGGGGTGTTATATCTATTTGGTGGTGGTCTGACCTTGAGTGCTATTCTAAAGGATTCAGGCAGTTCGCTGGTACTGGGTCAAACTCTGGCCAATGCCTTTGGTGATACCTCCCCGCTGATGATTATTTTTGTAGTCGCTACTTTTATTATCTTCCTGACTGAATTTACCAGTAATACCGCTTCGGCTGCCCTGCTAGTACCAGTATTTGCCGCAATTGCGGATCAGATGGGAATGCCCAAAGAAATTCTGGTGATCGTCATTGGTATTGGTGCTTCATGTGCCTTTATGCTGCCGGTAGCCACCCCACCAAATGCGATTGTTTTTGGAACCGGTCATATCCAGCAAAGCGAAATGATGAAAGTTGGTTTTGTGCTGAATATCATGTGTATCTTTATTATTTCACTGTTTATTTACTGGTTCTTTATTTAATCATTACAGCTCTTAAACATCACACCCTCTACAAAGCACACTCCGGTGTGCTTTGTCGTATCAATCGCCTATATGTTGAATCTTTCTCTCATCGAAAAATAATATGCTTTTAACAATGATAAAGATAAAGTCTTTATATTAAAAACATCAAAAAGTAGCAGATAGATAGTGGACAGGATATTTCACTTAATCTCTCAACCGATCCAGAATTCCCCTTGGAAAATGAAATTTAACCTCGCGCTTGCACCTCTGATCATAGCTGTAATTTTATTCCCTTATGCGCTATTTCATGAAGCCAGCTCTGGGATTTTCTCCATTTTCAAGAGCCTGTTTTCAGCGCTTTTCCTCAGTTTTTTCGTCTGCGTGACATATTGGATGATGGTCTTTCCTTTTCTATTAGTGACTCACCTGCTGCTACGCCATTATCAGCTGTTTAATATCATCACGATTTTAATGAGCTGCGTACTGGGAACCCTGATTCTGGCTTATATCTCGCATCCTCCAAGTGAAAATTTTAGTTCCCATTTTTTGTTTCTGCTGTGTTTTTCCCTGCCGATGGCACTATTTTATAGTTTTCTCAGCCGGCAAGCTGACCAGAGTTGATCACACATGCTCTGTTAAATTCCGTTTTAATTCGGTTTTAAACTTTCATTTTAAAATGATTCAGCTCCTGATTCAGTGCGGCAATCATATCTGCCCGACTGATAATTCCCACCAATTGCTGCTCGCTCACCACCGGAATATAGTTGAACGAACGCTCGACAAAATACGGCACCAGATCCTGAATGGGTTGTAAAGGCTGCACCGTAATTACCTTACGGGTCATGATATGTTTGACCTGATGCTCCCAGCTGCTACGGACATCAGCCGCGCGCTTGAACCATTCCACCACCTGATACATTGCCAGTGTACCGACCAGTTGTTCATCGGCATTAACGACGGGCAGGCTCATCAGGTTCATTTGCTTGAACTTGTCCAATGCGTGCTGGATATCATCATTTTCATGCAGGGTTGCTACATCCTTCGTCATAATATCCTGGCAGCTAAATTCATGCACCGCACGCGCATTGGCGCGGTTTTGTGCCTCCAGAATAATTTTTTGCAGGTCATATTCACTGATATCCAGCAGCTCGGTGCGCTGATCCAGCACTTCCTGAATATCCTGTGGTTGAATCGTGACTTTCTGGGTCGGCGTCGGATCCTTGGAACGAGTATTTAGTTGAGCTTGCTGCGGATAATCCTTGCCAATCATCCGGTTAAAGACAATGGCAATTACCATCAGTAAAATTGAATTGAGTAGTACCGGATAAAATACAAAGGCATAACCGAGTTCATGCACCGGCTGGTCGCCCAGCACTGCGGTAATGGCCACGGCGCCACTCGGTGGATGCAGGGAATCTGTGGTCATCATCAGAACGATCGCCAAGGCCACAGCTACACTAAAGGCTTCGGTCGGATTAACTATGAATATAGCGCAACTCACGCCAATCACCGCAGCAATCGTATTCCCGACCAGAATATTCCAGGGCTGTGCTAGAGGACTGGCCGGCACAGCAAACAGCAATACCGAAGATGCACCCATCGGGGCAATATACCAGGCTTCAAAATCCCCCAGAATCCATAAACTCAACAAGGACGAGACGACCAAACCCAATAGTGCTCCAGCTCCGCAGAGCAGACGGTCTTTAAGTGGCAGGACTTTGAAATTCGGTTTTAAGGTATTGAGCCAGTCGAGATGGGAGTGAAACACAGTGCGCCTGATCTTATTGTTCATAGATTTTGGGCATTATAGAGCCAAGCCAGATGAAAGGCATCTGTGTTTTACATCTTTTCACCATTCGCGAATACATGCTTTTTAAAACAACCTAATGGCTCATTTCAGGTTGAATCAAAGGCTGGATTTTTAACAGTTCGACCTGACCATAATAAGTTGAAAATGCCACATCTCCGGCATCGACTCCAGTGCCGATCCGAATAAGATTTTCGACCGGAGCCAAACGGGTCGGATCAAACTGCACCCAGCCACCGTCCAAATACGCTTCAAAAATGGCATGAAAATCGGGTAGAAACTTTTCAATTTCCACATAACCGACCACCATGCGTGCCGGAATTCCCAAGGCACGGCACAGGGCAATACCTAAATGGGCAAAGTCACGGCATACCCCTGCGCGATGCACCAGTACATCTGTAGCAGTGGTAAATTGGTCGGAACTGCCAGACACATAAAAAATATTGTTATAAATCCACTGTTCAATCGCCTTGACACGCGTATAGCCTGGTGTCATCCAGCCAAATGAGCGTTTCGCCATTTCCAGCAATAAATCCGAATTGCAATAACGGCTGGCCAGCAAATAAGGCAATACTTCATCGGGCAGCTCAGGAATAGTCACTTCTTTCAGACCTTGCTGCAGCTCAAGAGAGAGGCCCGGTTGACGAACCACTGTCGCCGTATAATTCAGCTCAAAAGCCTCACAGGGTTCGACCTGTAGCCGAACATGACGATTTTGATGCTGCGCATCCTGAAATTCATGCCATGTTACGGGCAGATTAAAGCTGAGTTTTTCTTCAAGAATCTTCTGATCGGAATGATGTGCCGCCTGAAGCATAAAAATAAATTCTGTCGGTTGTACGACCTTGTATTTTAAATGGCATTGAATTTGGTAAGTGGTCATGAAGTTCCTTATTTTTAAGCATTATTATATTGCGTGAATATTAAACTAATTTAAGAACGACAATCGTATAAGATCCGTTGAACTTTATGACTCTCCAGTGAACAGGATGCCATATATCTGATTTATTCCTGATTTTCAGATCAGCCTGTATCAACCAGCAAAGCCAAAATCGCAGTAAGCCTCTAAATGACGCGTATCCTTTAAGCCTGTTTTATTTTTTTCAGAAAAGTATCCCTACATTAACCCTTTGCCACTCCCCTGCAAAGTCCTTATAATTGAGCACAATTTTTCTCTAATTTTAAGTGGATGACCATGAGTCGCGCCATATCGCATATTGATACCTTCCAAGGCTTAATTCTTGCCTTACAAACTTACTGGGCGGAGCAAGGCTGCGTCATTTTGCAACCTTATGATATGGAAATGGGTGCAGGGACATTCCACACTGCGACTTTCCTTCGTGCACTGGGTCCTGAAACCTGGAATGCCGCTTATGTTCAACCGTCACGTCGTCCGAAAGATGGTCGTTATGGTGAAAACCCGAACCGTTTGCAACATTATTATCAATTCCAGGTGGTGCTTAAGCCAAACCCGGACAATATCCAGCAGCTTTATCTCGATTCATTAAAAGCGATTGGCATTGATCCACTGGTACACGACATTCGTTTCGTAGAAGACAACTGGGAATCTCCAACACTAGGCGCTTGGGGCTTAGGTTGGGAAGTTTGGCTGAATGGTATGGAAGTAACGCAGTTCACGTACTTCCAGCAAGTCGGTGGTGTTGAATGCTACCCAGTCACCGGCGAAATTACTTACGGCCTTGAACGTCTTGCCATGTACTTGCAAGGCGTAGACTCAGTTTACGATCTGGTTTGGACCAAAGGCCAGTTCGGTACGGTAACGTATGGCGATGTGTTCCATCAAAATGAAGTGGAACAATCGACCTATAACTTCGAATATGCCAACGTTGAAAAAATGTTTGAATTGTTCGATTTCTATGAAGCTGAAGCAACACGTTTAATTGAAGCGAAACTTCCACTTCCTGCATATGAGCAAGTCGTGAAAGCATCACACAGTTTCAACTTATTGGATGCGCGTGGCGCAATTTCTGTGACTGAACGTCAGCGTTACATTTTACGTGTACGTACTTTGGCACGTTCTATCGCAACAAGTTATGTAGCAGCACGTGCGGAACTTGGTTTCCCAATGGCTGAACCTGCATTACGTGATGAAGTGTTGGCACAATTAAAAGCGCAAATTGAAGCAGAAGCGAAAGAAGCAAACAAGGAGAGCAAATAATGTCTAAACATACCGTTTTGTTCGAATTGGGTTGTGAAGAACTTCCACCAAAAAGCCTGAAAAAATTACGTGATGCACTACATGCAGAAACCGTTAAAGGCTTAAAAGATGCTGGCTTAGCGTTTGATTCGATCGAAGCTTATGCAGCACCGCGTCGTCTTGCACTTAAAATCGTCAATGTTGATGCTGCACAAGCAGACACACAAAAACGTTTTGACGGCCCTGCCAAACAGGCAGCCTTTGATGCTGAAGGCAACCCGACGAAAGCACTTGAAGGCTTTATGCGTGGTCAAGGCATCACGGTTGATCAAGTATCAACTTTCCAAGCAGGTAAAGTTGAAAAAGTATGCTATTTAAAAGATGTCAAAGGTCAAAGCCTTGACGTTTTATTGCCACAAATTTTACAAAATGCATTGGATAATCTTCCAATCGCAAAACGTATGCGTTCTGCGGCAAGCCGTACTGAATTCGTACGTCCTGTGAAATGGGTTGTGTTGTTGAAAGACAACGATGTGGTTGATGCAACAATTCAAGACCACAAAGCAGGGAACGTGACTTATGGCCACCGTTTCCATGCACCTGAAGCAATCACTTTAGCGCATGCAGACGAATACTTAGCGAAGTTAAAAGCGGCTTACGTTGTAGCGTCCTTTGAAGAGCGTCAAGCCATCATCGATCAACAAGTCAAAGCACTTGCTGATGAAGTGAATGCCATTGCAATTGTCCCTGCGGATCTTCGTGACGAAGTGACTGCACTCGTTGAATGGCCTGTTGCGCTTCGTGCAAGCTTCGAAGAACGCTTCCTTGCTGTTCCTCAAGAAGCATTGATCACCACGATGCAGGACAACCAGAAGTACTTCTGCTTAGTGAACGCTGACAATAAACTTCAACCTTACTTCATTACTGTGTCAAACATCGAGTCGAAAGACCCGACACAAATTATTGAAGGTAACGAGAAAGTGGTTCGTCCACGTTTGTCAGATGCTGAATTCTTCTTCTTACAAGATCAAAAGCAACCGCTTGCATCTCGTAAAGAGAAACTTGCAAACATGGTATTCCAAGCTGAATTGGGTACGCTTTGGAACAAGTCTGAACGTATTGCAAAATTGGCTGTAGCACTTGCGCCTATTACAGGTGCAAAAGCGGAAGATGCTGAAAAAGCGGCGCTTCTTGCAAAATGTGACTTAACTTCTGAGCTTGTGGGTGAATTCCCTGAACTTCAAGGTATTGCAGGTACTTACTACGCACGTCTTGAAGGTGAAAATGCGGAAGTGGCTGAGTCTTTAGGTGAGCAATACTTACCTAAATTCGCAGGTGACGTTTTACCGAAAACCAAAACTGGTACAACCATTGCTCTTGCGGATCGTTTAGATACGCTCACAGGTATTTTCGGTATTGGTCAAGCGCCTACAGGTTCTAAAGACCCATTTGCACTACGTCGTTCTGCAATTGGTATCCTTCGTCTTGTGACTGAAAACGAGCTTGATGTTTCAATTGAAGATTTGATCAAACTTGCACTTGCTGCTTATGGCGATGTATTGAAAGATCACGACAAGACTTTGGCGGATGCGGTTGCATTCCTTGAAGGTCGTTACCGTGCGAAATACGAAGACCAAGGCGTTGCGGTTGATGTGATTCAAGCTGTTCAAGCGCTTTCACCAAAATCTCCGCTTGATTTTGACAAGCGTGTAAATGCAGTCAACCACTTCCGTGCCTTGCCTGAAGCGGCTGCGCTTGCTGCTGCCAACAAGCGTGTTGCGAATATTCTTGCAAAAGAAACTGCTCCTGAAGGCGCTGTGGTTGAAGCAAACTTGGTTGAAGATGCTGAAAAAGCATTGTTCGCTGAACTTGCGAAAATTGCGCCTCAAGTTGAGCCGTTATTTGCTGCGAAAGATTACACTGCTGCATTGTCTGTGCTTGCTGCACTTCGTGCGCCAGTCGATGCATTCTTTGACGGTGTAATGGTGATGGCAGATGATGCTGACCTGAAAGCAAACCGTTTACGTATGCTTGCTCAACTTCGTGATTTGTTCACAAAAGTGGCTGATATTTCAGTGTTACAGCACTAAGTGCTAATTGCTTGAAATTTAAACAAAAACCCGCTATAAATATAGCGGGTTTTTTATGTTGAATAATAATGAATAGTACATCTTTACAAGAAAATTTCTATGATGACAAAAGTATAGTTGTAGCACTAGACGAATCTACTTTAGCCAAGATTATTACTGAATTCCTTGGTAATAAAGAGACGCTTACGTATCAATCCGTTGGAATTCCATTTCTTCTTCGAAATAATGATCTCGAACAATTTCACTATTTAATTGAACAAAAATTAGCAGACCAAAAACAAGTATTCGAGTCCCATTTAACTGTTAGTTTTAATTATTCTGATAAAACTACTAGAACAATTAATGGAATTAAAGCACTAATAAAAGTTAATGAAGTACGTAATACCATTATTAATTCACTAACTATGACATGGAAAGTAATTAATCGCTTTCATAATCAAGAACAAGTCTCTACACAAATAATTGCTCTAACTTTTGATGTAATTAATGAAGAAATTTTGCTAACAATAACTCATACCAATCAAGCTTGGGCAATGGAAATAAAAAACTTATTGAATAACAAAATTCAAGAAGTAATGATACCTAACACCAAAACCACTAGAGTGTACAAAAAAGTAGGAAATTTAGGATTCTCTAGTGCCTTTCTTATTATTGTATTATTATTTTTCATATTTGACTTAGTAAAAACTGAAAACACAGAGAATAAACCCTCGAAAAAGAAAAATGATGTAGTTAATGTTGTTCTTGAAAACTATCAGCTAACTAATAATAAAGATGAGCTTATAATGTCACTAGCATTAATTAATAATCTTGACGATAAAACTGCATTGGAAACTTTTAAAAATACTCAATTTATAGAAAATAAAATACTACAAAACAAGATTGTTAAAGCTTATGAAGAAAAGTCAAAAAAAACATATAAAAACTTCTTCTTACAAATATTTATTCTCTTATTAAATTATATAGTCTCGCCGATAATTATTATTTACTATGCAAAATATGCATATCAAAAATTGAGGAATCAATCTTTTATTATCATTAATAATTTTATGGAAAAGACTCATGAAAAGGCTATTAAAATGCAAAAAGACCTACCTTTTTACGGTATATCATTAATCGCATTTTCATTTATTATAGGAGTAATTGTTAACTATTTCTCCAAATTCTTCCTTTAATGTTCAATAGTATCCTCTACACAATAAAGAAGAAGACTATGGGCTTTTCTCCATCAATTTCATATACTCAACCTAACAACACTCAACAAGAAAGAATCATATGAAATTTAAAACACTCATTCTGACTGGTCTTGCGAGTATCGCAGTTACAGCTTGTACATCTGCACCAAAAATCCCACAACTTCAGGTTGGCGTCTTACAGGAAGTTCAAAACCTCGAAGTTGTTCCAGCCACGACCAACAACAAGGCAAAACTGACCAAATTCCTCGACAAATGCGTGATTGAATTCACCGGTGATATTGGCAATAACCGTGTCATTGAACAATGGTCATTTAAAGGTATGACTCTAATCGATGCCGGCTCAGCGACTTTCCAGCGCGACGGTACTAGCACTGCACAAAAATTTGACCTGCACGATGCAGGGGTACAGAAGAACTTTGTAAGCTTACGCGAACATTTCGCCAAAGATGCCCTGACACAATGTGATTAAAAAGATCGCCTTGTTTCTAGTCTAAGAACAGGGCTTTTATTTTGCTAAAAATCAATTCGACACTTGGGCTAATTTCTACTGCCCTTTCTTTAAAAATTACAATATTTCGGCACAGATCAACCTGAAAGCTCTGCACTCTTCACAGGATATTCATTGTTTTTGACCAATTATCCGTTACACTGAAAAACAAACTCAGACCGCACTTAGACGAATTCGAGGTCGATCCATAATGAATATCAAAACCCCAATTATTTTAACGACAGCTTTAATGCTTTCTGTTCCAGCATTCGCACAAACCACGACTCAGTCTGCCAAACCGGTTAAACCCTATGGTGAAAATCCGAACTTGCTGCATGTGTTTGCCTATAAAGCACAAGAAGGCGTGATTAATACCGCCGAGAAAGTCGGTGAAGCAACGGAAAAAGGCATTGCCAAAATCAAGCCGGGGGTAGACCGTGCCTGGAGTAATACCAAGTCTGCAACTTCTGATACACTGCAAAAAGTAGATCAGGGTGCAACTCAGGCAGCGCAGCAAACTGGTCAGAAAATCCAGCAGACCAAAGAAGTCTGGCGTGGCAATTCACAGCAGGCACCTATCGTGCAGCAGCCTTTAAGTGAGTCCTCTACTACCCCACAGCAAACAACCACCCCACAAATGCAGCCTCAATCTGGTTCAGGTTCAGCCACCAGTTATGCAGTAACCGATTTATAAAAAAAGCCCGTGATGGGCTTTTTTTATTTTTAGAAAATAAAACTATTATCTTGTATTGACACGATTTATCAATTGACCTGTCGGATCGGCTGACCTTGTTTAAATGCTACTACATTTTCCACCATCTGATCCACAATCCGTTGTCTTGCATCGACACTGCCCCACGCATTATGTGGCGTCACAATCAGGTTGGGAATCGTTGAATCAAGTAACACATTGCCCTGTTTCGGTGGCTCTACCGTTAGAACATCTGTCGCTGCACCGGCAATCTTGCCTGCTCGCAACGCCTCAGCCAATGCCGCTTCATCGACAATGCCGCCACGCGCACAGTTAATTAAAAATGCACTGCTTTTCATTGCATCCAGCTCAGCATGACTGATTAAATGTCGGGTATCTTCAGTGAGTGGACAATGCAGACTGAGAAAATCGACTTGAGTAAGCAGTTCGGCAAATGGCACACGAGATGCATCCGCTGCACGGTTTGGCAACGCAGCAATGAGAACTTTCATGCCAAAGGCTTCGGCTAGTTTCGCCACCGCATGACCCAGTTCCCCATAACCGACAATGCCCAAGGTTTTTCCGGCCAGCCCGACAATTGGCGCATCCAGCAAACAGAACTGGCTGGCTTTTTGCCATTCGCCTTGTTGTAACGCACGTTGGTACGACAGGAATGAAGTCGCCAGATTGAGCATCAACATGATGGTATGCTGCGCGACTGCCGAAGTGCCATAAGCCTGACAGTTACACACGACGATCCCTTGCGCTTTGGCCGCCTCAAGGTCGACATTATTGGTGCCGGTTGCAGAGATTAAAATGAGTTTGAGTTGAGGGCATTGCTGAATCGTAGCTGCATCGATCATCACCTTATTCGTAATGATGACATCGAAACCAGCTACACGGGATGCAATCTCGGCAGCCGAGGTCGCCGGATACAAAACTAGTGAATCAAATACTGCATGCAGTGCCTGAAAGTCCAAATCCTGCTGGTCTAAAGAAGCATAGTCTAAATAAACGGCTTTCATGGCTGTTCCCTCAATCCTGTTTGACAATTTATGTCTGTCATTTAAAACAAGTCATTGAGGCTTTTCAACCTGTTTCCAGCCTGATGCAATTAATCCAGCGGTTTATCCATATGATTACGTAGTGACTTGCGAATTCGATACACCACATACACAGACAGAATAATCATAAAGATGATGGACGCACTGACCATGATCACTGCAGGATGCACAGTTTCTGCATGCGCCAGATTAGGTAGAACCAAACCGAAGATAAAACATACTTGCATCATAGAGATCCCCTTCTTCGTTTCAACCATCGGGAGCGGTATGGGTGGATATTATTTGTACCGCTTACCTCTATAGTATGCCAAGCTGATCACGAGTCAAGTAATTGTTTTTTATAAAAAATTTTTAGTTAACTTATCTCACTGTGCGTCACAAACTGCGTATTTTTGTCACTATCGTCGATAAAAGCAGCAGCACCATACTCATTGGTACTCAGATTCAGCTGCTTATAGCTAAACATATAAAAATCGCTATAACGCTTCATTAAAATCGGGTGCATGCCCAGACTAAGCTCATCCTGTTCCTTGATCAGTTTCATGATATGCCGGTCATTCATCACCACCAAATAACGTTCATCATTCAGATTAATACTCAATAAACCATTGCCTTTGGCATAAATTGGAATCAGGAATTTATGATTCAGGGCAATTGCGCCTTCTGCATAGCTTTCGATTTTATGACTGATGACATTAAATACCAGACCATGTCCATATTGGTCCAACAGTAACTGACGATTTTCCTGTGGCAAATTCACATGAATGCCAAGCTTGAGCAGGTCATGCTGATCGACCTGTTTATTGCGCAAAAGTTCCCGTAAAATTACCTGTTTCTGGCTGGCATCAAAAAACTGGTTATCCAGTTGCAGATCGTTATTTTTCAGAATGTGTCCCAAAGCCATGCGGTGTCGTGGCAAGACATTTTCAATCACCTTGCGATAATAGAACTTGCTGTTTTTCTTGACCCGGCGCATTTTCTGATAGAAATAGCTTGGCTCATATTCATGCACCAAAAAGTCATAGAGCAATTCGGAACTAGCCAAAACTGCGATCGCATCATGTCCGGTAAAAGGCAAATGCAGCACATGATGATGCGGAATCAGCGCCTCTAATTTCAGATAATGGGCCCGATCTTCGGCACAGTAAGGATCATAGACAATAATATATTCGCAGGCATTATCGATATCTTCGGCTGCAACCCGCATATTTGTATTCAGCTCTGGCTGATAGAACATGTTATAGCGGGCATCGTGTACATCTTCCGGATCAATCGAGTATTGCGGCACCATCGCCACCACCCGTTGTACGCCCAAGGCACGGGAATATTTAATCGCGGCATAGCCACCCATCGAGCCACCATAGGCAATACGCTGCTGAAACGGCGCAATCAGATCTGCGATGGCTTGCAACATGTTCCACATGGAACCTTGCGGAAACCAGGATTTATGCTTGGGCATAATGCCAAGCACATTAAACTCGAATTTCGCCAATGACTTTTCTGCATTGATGTTGAGGCCCTTGGCACGGGTAATCAAATCGCCAAATGAAAAAATCAGTTCTGAAGAGGATCCCGGCATAAAAATCGCGCGTATATGTTCATCTTCAAAAACAATCTGCTTGTCCATAACTTTCCCATGCTGGTAAATCGAACCCTTCCACAACAATTCAGTCAATGAACGCTGTCAAAAAAGTGAATATGCTATTTTATATCGATCAAAAAGATTAAAAAGCGCAAAATATGACACAATCATTACATCCTGCAGCAAAACGGGGTTTTAGTGCGTCGGCTGAGCTCTATCAGCAAGTGCGTCCCGATTATCCGGCAGAAATCAGCCAATGGCTGAGTGAAACGCTGGCTTTGCCTGCAGATGTGCATCTTTTGGATTTGGGTAGTGGCACCGGCAAGTTTATTCCCTATTTACGCCCGCTCAGTAAGCACATTATCGCGATTGATCCTGTTCCGGAAATGCTGGCTCAATTAAAACGGGCGCATCCGGACATTGTGGCGCTTGAAGGCTTTAGCCATCAATTGCCACTAGCTGATCATAGTCTGAATGCAGTATTTTGTGCACAGTCATTTCACTGGTTTGCCGATTCTGCTACCTTACAAGAATTAGATCGGGTACTCAAACCGCAGGGTTATCTGGTGTTAATTTGGAATCAGCGCGATACTCGGATCGACTGGGTTCAGGCCTTGGCCGATTGTATTGCCCCCTTGGAAGGCGATACGCCGCGCTATCATAGCGGCACCTGGCGCGAGGTCTTTGCACAGCAAACGCTATTTCAGCCCTATGCAGAAACCACAATGACCCAGCAACAGCATGGCAGTGTCGAGCAGGTGGTATCCAAGCGGCTGCTCTCGACTAGTTTTATTGCAGCCATGCCTGAACAGCAGCAGGCACAGTTAAAACAACAATTTGAACAGATCATCCAGCAATATACAGCCAAAAGCGCAGAGGAAATGATCGATTTTCCTTATGTCACCCATATCTATGTGTTCAAGAAAAGTAATTAAAAACAGGAGGCGATCATGCATAAAATACCAGGAATGACACGAACGCTGTTGTTCGCTGCAGCCATGCTGCTGATGGCATGTGACCAGAAAACGACCGAAACTCCGACTGAAGCGACAACAGATAATACGGCTTCAGATCAAGTCATGCAGGAACTGAAAACCGAGCCACTGAAAGACTTCCCTAAAACTGCTCATGATCCGCATGATATTGCTGCATTGACGGATTATGAACAGCGCTTTCAGGAAATGAGCAGCGACTTGGAAAAAGAATTAAACAGCATGCGCGATGATGAAAATATGACAGAAGAATTTGTCCAGCAACGTCAGCGTGATCATGTCCAGTCAGCATTGAATATGTTGAAGGCTTTAGAACTGAAAACCGAACAGGGCCGTTATATTCAGGGCTTAATGTATCAATACTGGGAACATCAGGACAAATTACTCAATACTCCCAAGACTCAAGCTACACCCGTGAATGAAGCCAGTGAGAATGTCAAAGGTCTAGGGAAATATCTACACGCCCAAGAACAACTGGAACGCTGGCGTTCGCAATATCCGGATCTCGCCAAGAAAGAACCCGCTTCCCGGCAAGTGAAGGAATAGTCTAGGATGCTAGATTGGCACACAGCTTAGATAAAATACAAAAATAATCTAAGCTGAACTGGCAGCTTTAAAACAGCGTCAATGAACAAGGTCGGATCTGTTGAGTCTGCATTCAGTATAAATACTAGATCATCCTAGCTATAAAATGACTTAATCTGCTGTCAGAAACTGATGCACACCTTCACCCGCTGCACGCCCTGTGGCAAAACAGGCTGTCAGTAGATAACCGCCGGTCGGTGCATCCCAGTCCAGCATTTCTCCGCAAAGAAATACATGTGGGTTAGATTTCAATTGTAGCTGTTCTGACAACACTTCACGCTTGACGCCACCCGCACAGCTAATCGCCTCTTCAATCGGGCGGAAACCTGTGAGTGGAAGGGTCAAATGTTTAATTTTTTTGGCTAATGCAGTAGCATCTTGCCATACCGCTTTGGCTACCAATTCCCGTACTAAGGCCGCCTTGGCACCGTCCAATCCAGCTTTACGCCAGACATTAGTTAAAGACTGCTTCTTACTTGGCTGTAATTTTTGCACAAGCTGTTCCATGCTTTGATTTGGGAAGAGGTCCAGATGCAGCTGCATCGGCTGCCCCTGTTTTAGTTGCTCGCGTAAACCCCGACCCTGCTTATAGATCAGGCCACTTTCCAGACCGTAATGGCTAATTACGATATCGCCGATGGTCTTTTCACCTTGCCCAACCCATGCTGCAACACGTTTCAGCGGCTGACCAAAGACTGGCTGCATAAACCGAGACCAGGGATATTCCACTCCGGCATTACTGGCCTGAAATGGCTCAATTTCATCCGGTTTCAGCCAGGCTTGCCATGCCCCATCACTACCCAACGCTGACCAAGACACTGCGCCACAAGCCAGAATAATGGCATCAAAATGTTCAGTGCGATGTTCATTATTTTTCAGATCATGTAGCTCAAGCTGTTGTTGCTCTAACTGGCTGACTTTATGCCGGTAATGAAACTGGATGCCATCACTAGCCAAACGCTTGAGCCAGGCACGCAGCAAGGGTGCGGCTTTCATCTCTGTGGGAAATACCCGGCCGGACGAACCGATATAAGGTTCAATACCGAGCTGTTTCATCCAGTCTTGAATCCAGACCGCATCCCACTGTTTGATCCAAGGGGACAACCACTCCACCTGATCATAACGTTGTACAAACTGTGGCACAGGCTCAGCATGGGAAATATTCAGGCCGGTCTTTCCTGCCATCAGGAGTTTTCGCGCGGCAGACGGCTTTTGCTCATAGACATGCAGCTCATAATCAAACTGACTGAGCACTTCTGCTGCCATTAAGCCTGCGGGGCCTGCACCCACAATAGCAATGCGTTTGCTCATCTGCTTATTCCGCTATGGTGGCATTCTGTCCTTGCAAAGGCTGGAAATCATCAAAACGTGTCACATAACTTTCAGGCTTGCTGATGATCAGTTGCTGGCATAGTTCACCGCGCTCCAGATATTTAATTTCAAAATGGGTACGCGCCGAATCTGCAGCAATCACTTCTTTGACAAAAGGTAGCTTCCAGAGCTCTTGCACCTGTATTTCTGCTTCTTCGATATAGGCAGGAATATTACTGGCCAAAGTAATCGTTCCACCGGTTTTCAGGCGGGAAAGCAGAAACTCAAAAAATGGCATATTGACCCAGCGCTGCGCCGGATTATGCGGTTCAGGATTCGGATATAAAATAAAGAATTGTTCTACCTGCTGCGGATACAGTGCATGCACGATCCACGGTAAAGCATCGGCATGAACGGTCTGTAAATTGGTCTGACCTTCAACAGCATGCTGTTTTTGCATCGCCAGAAATTTTTCCCGGGTACGTTCAATCGCAATCAGTTGAGTGTCGGGATTGTTCTTGCTGAATAACAAGGCATGTTTACCTTTACCCGCTCCCACTTCGACGCAGACCGGTTCAGGACTGATGCTTTGAAAATCACGGGGCGCATGCATACGCTGTGCTTGAAATTGACGAATCGGCATAATCAGATCAAACTAATAAAAACCGCATAAGTCTAACAAGTGCGGCTATATTTGCCTAATCGAACCTTTATTTTTCTTTGGAGTTATTGTCATGCCTACCACTTTAAACTGTCCGCGCTGTGGCAAGCTGACCACATGGGAAGATAATGAATTCCGTCCTTTTTGCTCAGAACGTTGCAAAATGATTGATCTGGGGGCTTGGGCCAATGAGGAATATAGTTTGCCTACCCAGGATGCACCACAAGCCGACAACAGCGAAGAATAAAATGTCTTACCTGTCGAGACTTATGTCCGAAAGTACAATCTTGTCGAAATTAAGTAGGGTGTGTTGACACTTTTAGCTTAAAAAAATAGCGAAGTAGTAAAATCAAATCGCCAAACCCAATTTTACTATTCGCTATGCCTCGTACCATGCTGACAGATCAACACTGGCAAAAGTTGAAAGTTATTCTGCGTAATTTATCCATTCACCACAACT